>CAYFMI010000075.1:0-20590 GCA_964344175.1 uncultured Anaerolineales bacterium | reverse complement strand
GGTATAGTTTATCGCGTTATCAATAATCTTACCCGCTATCTTCTTGACCCGGTGGAGGAAAGGGTTTTAGCACCGCAACCGCAACACCGTGTATCTTATAACCATCATCCATATGCCCGAATTCAATCGATGGATATTCTTGATTTGAGTCAGGCTCAAACACAATCCGGTCGGTCGTTCGGCGAAAATATTTCAATGTCGCCGGTTCGTCAGCGCCTTCTTCGCCCTTTTCGATCACTACGGCAACGATATTATCCTCTTCGGCAACAGATGCGCGCCGCATTAACACATAATCCCCTGCTAGAATATCCGATTGATTCATGCTATCACCCGTAACTTTTAGAAGATAGTATTTTTCTTCAAAAGACAGTGTAATCTGCCCTCCCATCGTTGGACGGATATCATAGACAGCATGCTGCCGATCGGCAATATTTATAAAGTGCATTTCCGAAAGGTCGTCCGCCGTCAAACCGACATCAACCGGGGTACCGGCAGGGATCTCACCGATGATCGGCCAACCAACGATGAAACCCCGCTTTAACTTGCGCCAGCCATTTGATTCGGGTTTTGGATGCTTCGGCGCGGCTGACCGATGAATTAGTTGAGTGCGAGGGGGATCAGCAGGCGCGCTGGGTTCTTCGTCGAGCACTTCGTCACACTCATTGCAAAGCCCCCGCTTTTGCATCTCCACGATCAGATCTGCCCCCATAACTTCAAGCTGCCTTTCATACCAATCTCGTTGTGCCTTCGACATAAAACGATCTTCGCGGGGCAGTGACCGAAAGATGCTCCGGCTTTTGCGCCAGGCCTGGATGGCATCATTTTCGCGTCCGGGGATTCTCCAATAAACATGCCCCAGCATCCACAAAACAACGCCGCGATGATGTTGAGACGGAGGATATTTTTCGATCGCTTCTTGAAAAAGTCGCGCTGCTTCGGGGAATTTTCCCATATGATAAACTGCGCAGGCGCACGCAACGCGCGCTTCGGCCATTTCGAGGGGCACACCATAGCCATCACAGACTTGGGGAATACGCGCCACAAGGGACCAGGCCAGCCTATGTTCATTCTTTTTACAAACAATGCGGAGATCCTGTACTAATTTGTCAACGGTGGGGCCTAACTCACTTTCTAAATCGTCGAATCCTTCGATTTCCGTTAACCACTCACGAGCTATCTCAATCGTAATTGCAGCCATTGAAAACCCTCCTGCAACGCTTACCCACTATTCTTCGGCGTTGGAGGGGGAAGTTTTTCATCACGTTCCCCCGGCAACTGCCCTTTTTGTGCCATTCCATCTAAAATCTGTGAGGTGCGCAGCAAGATGATATTGCGCACGTTCTCATCGGTTGTCTCCAAACGGGGATCGGCATTAAGTCCCTCGAGAATGCTTAGCAGCATCTCGGCCTGAGCTTCGGCACGACCGATTTCCATGTACGATAGACGGGTGGCATCTCCAAAGGCGCGGCGTACCTGCGCGTCGCCTGACCATTTTGCCCCCCAGGTAGTCACCCGCTGCGCCTCGACGCGTTTATCGAGCACTTCGAAATGCCCCAGATCCACCCAGAGTAATTCAGCGCCGTAGCCGCGCAAACGGTTTCGCACACCCGCATCATTTAATTCCTTAGCAATGGCAACACGCGCTTCTGTATCGCCAAAGCGAGGAGAAGCAAAGTCATCAAAGCGGTTATCTTGAATATAATTCTGAATGGCGCCATCGACGGCTAGCTGAACCATCTGTTTCCAGGGAGTGATCCCCCTGAGTCCTACAGAACGGGTATAGGTCATATTGTGAACCGCCTGGAGAGAAAAAGGGTGCGGCGCGTCGGGATCTTGACGAGCCTTTTCGCTAACCGTGCGCCCGGTACGCAAACGGTATCCGTAATTAATGTCACGCACACGGATGGTCACACCATCCTTGGTGGTTGCATCCATTTTCTCAATAATATTAATTTGGTCATCCAGATCGATGATTTCACGAATGCGTTCGACACGGGTAACAAAATTCAGGCCCTCAGCACAGACACGGGGCGCCCCAGAGAGAGACTCAAGTAAAACCAGGCTGCCCGGTTGGATAATCAAATAGCCCGGCCCGCCAACAGTAGCCAACAGGTTCGTCTTTCCAGCCAAGGTCTGATCCTTACCATCATCGACTGTTAAACGAGGGTATCCAATCCCAAACAATAGAGCATTGAAGTAACGCCAGGCCTGAGTAAAATGCCCCAGGTTGTGAATGTCTTGCAAATAACGAATGCCAACTAGATAGGCGGCGAAGAATGCCATAGTCACAAAAAGGTAATAGGGTAGGCTCGTACGAATAAATGCGATGGTCGCCAAAATACTGGCAGGGACTCTACCCAATATGCCAAAACGACTCACCAAGCCCGCGGCTATTGCCTGTGTATCGATGTTCTCTGCGAATGCGCTCCCAAAACTCCCTAACACCATAATCGCGATGAAAATTGCGGCTAAGCGCGCCAGTCCGCTGAGCCGGTCTCCCAGCCAGGGATTTCGCGAATTAATTTGCAGACGCCGGTATGTAGACATAAAAAAGGAGCCTCACCACAATCAATCGGGGGGTATAGTAGCAGCTGGTGTGTCGTCATCTCCTGGCAGCAACAGCCTGCGCAAATTGCGCATCAGGTAGATGGTGTCTTTCGGCAGCAGTTTTTGTGTCAATGGGTCCGAGGCGACCCCTTCCAAGGCCTGGAAAACGCGTACTGCTAATGCTTCTCGCGACAGTGTCTCCGTTCTTAAAATCCGCCTGAGGAGATCAGCCATATCCCGCTCGGCATCGGTGCGGGCCTTATTCTTAAGACGGAAGGCCTGCAATTCATGATCGGCCTGCACAATGGTCGCCCGCTGCTGCCAGGGCGCTGACCAAAAATCGTAGAGATACTGGCCGCGCACGTCATCGCGTGTAGGGGTCATTTCGGTAAAGCCAGCATGGATGAGTTTGATTCCCCGCGCCCTCAAAACCTTATAGGATTGCAGGTCGCGCTCGGGGTAATAAACGACCTGGCTTTCCAACCAATCTTGCTTAATAGCAATGGGCGCGCCATCTTTGCGTTCGACAAACTGAAACGCCAATGTGCCCTGTTGAATCATACGGGTACGCATTCGATTGGCAATATCTCTAAAGGGTGGTTTCTTGCCGGACTCAGTTGGCATGTAGAGTTGATCGTACATTTTTTTTGACAGCATTTCGCGAAAAACATTGACGGCCAGGTGAACGGGAATTTCTCCCCAATCGCCATCTTTTCCATAAAAGACATCATATGGCTGCGCGGCAACTGCAGCCAAAACTCGTTCTGGGTCATATTTGAGTGGCCGCCAGCCATTATTTTCTTCTGTATCGCGATTTGGGGTTATTGCGCCGCGTCGCCTATAGGCTTGTACAAAGCGGTGGATTTCTTCTTTGTCTTCCGCGTCGAGATCATCTGCTAAATTCCTGACATTCTGAACTTTGTAAATTTCGCCATCATCTTCATTCGGATCGCGCAAACCCAATTGAATCACGCGCAGGTTTTTGGCTTTTTCCAGGCCGTCTTCCCCAATCTCATAGGTTACCCGCAGCACATCAGGATCTTCTCCTATTGTGAACAGGGCCAGCACAACGCATTGCACCTCAATGCCGTCGCGGGTATGCGCCCGCACACCCGGCCGCAGGCGAATTTGTCGGCGCAGGTCGACCGCGTTGTCGCGAATTCGTTCACCCATACGGGTGAACACTACCCCTGGGCCAGCAGCGCGCATGGTCAAATTCTCGCGGGGGTGATGGCTGCCAATAAATCTCAATAAGCGCCGCACCCCGCCCGGCAAATAAGCCTGCCGTTCGAAAACCGCCCCGCTGGAGGCGTCGATATTGACCACGCCCAGCCCGATTTTACGAAATTTCCCGGAGCGCGTTTCAACTTTCCCCTCTTGAATAAAGGATACCGGGCCGTGCAGATCAAACATGTAATAAATCAATCTCCGGATGACTTCGCGCTGGAATATCGACTCACCCTCTATGGGCAGAATCACCCCAGAGAATACCGCCAATACCACATAGGTAGCCAAGACATACCCAAAGACGGCTGCCAACAATCTTGAGGCCGCTTGCTGTATTCGCGTCGGATTATCCCTGCGGGTCAATAACTCACCAAAAGTCGCCCGACCCGGGGTTTCGTACCACCCTAAAGCTGCTAACCCGACGGTCTTGGTTTCTTCGTGAATACTGATTCCGTCTTGATCGTTGGTTACCAGTACATGAAAATCCAGGGTTTTCAGAGGGGTAAGGTCTACGCCGTATGCGTGCTGAACCATACCGCCGACGGCGCCATTGGGAACTTCATATACATCATCTTCTGTGAGAAAAGAGAAAAGCCGCGCCCCTCCGGCGCTATCGGCAGCAATAATATATTGATTCATCAAGTCGATATCGACAAAGGCCCCTTGCGACGCAAACTCGGCTACCAGCCTCGCTTGCGTTGGGTTGGCTACATTCAAGACCTTCAGACCTTTCTCGCCCTGGGCAACATATAGATAATTGGCAGCTTCAGCAACTCGAATAGCCTGGACATTTGTTAACTCAACATCGGCGCTAAAAGGCACTTTTGTAGGCTTGGTAGGATCAGCAATATCCACAACCTCGATGCCTGCTTCACCCTCAGCAAGGTAAAGATACCTGCCCGCAACCGACATATCAACCACCGGAGCCTGAGACGGGAACACGCCAGCGTGGGTGATGGCCGCTGGATTGGCGGTGTTGAAAATATCGATAAAGCGTGAGACATTGACAACATAGGTGTAGTTGCCCCTGACCGCAACTTCGGAGACGTCTTGCAACGCATCGAAGGCGCCGGCACGTGCCAGGCTGCCATTCTCGCCAATTGTGAGTACGAGCAAGCCTTTATTTCCGTCAGCGACATAGAGTTTATTCCCGGCAGCGCTGATAGCCTGGGCGGTTCCGGGCGTTGGGTAATGCAGCATAGACAGGTTTTTCGGGTCTTTTAGATCGACCACCCACACCCCTTTATCACCATCCACCGTATAGAGGTAATGGCCGACCATCAACGCATCGCGCACCACCCCAACCCCACCGATAGAAGCCACACTCACCGGATGGGCAGGATCATCTATCTTGAATACTTCTACGCCTTGCATTTTCTTGCCAACAACAACCTGATGAGCGGCGACCGCCAACCCCGAATAGTTGCCTTCAACTGGCTCAGGCGATGTATCTTGGATGGCATTTGGATCGGTAACGTTGAAAACACGTAACCCACGCCCTTCTTCAAGAACATAGACCAACCGTCCATCCGCGGCGACATCTAGAGCCGGGTTCGTCGTGCTATGACTGCCCAGTTTTTTCGGTTCTTTCGGGTTGCTGACATCAACAATCCACACGCCTGAGGCTCGATTTTCTCCGCCACCTGTAACATAGGCATGTACGCTACCCTTCTCTCCTCCTTCGCCGTATGGAATTGGGTATACAAAAACCGCCCTGGCGTAGGTATCTAGATTCACCGTCTTTTCCAGAATCGGGTTGAGCGGATCAGCGATATTGACGATCTGAAGCCCTCTCAGCCCGGCTGCGACATAAGCGTAATCACCATAAATATGGACCCCTTGCGCATCGGCACCGGCATCGAATTTAACCTGGGCGGCAATAGGATTGATCACAGCCGCCATATCGATAACTTGCAAGCCGGCATCGCCATCAGCGATATAGGCGTAATGCCCCTTTATGGCAACATCCCTGGAAGTACCCTCGGTATCGGCTTGCGCAATCCAGCGCGGCGAGACAAAGCTATTGGTGATACTGTAAATATGAATGCCCCGCTCAAGATAAGCTGTCGCCAGGAAATCATCGCTCACCGCCACCGATGCGGCACAGCCATGCGCTTCCTTAGCAATGTATTGTTCTTTAAGCTGGTTATCATCCAAGCGAAGAATTTGGACGCCTTGCTGACAACTTGCCAGATAGATATATCCATCCGGGTGAACAGCCACATCCTCGACACTGCCCATCAAGCCCATCTGAGCGCTGTCACTCTGCGGCACAGCGCTCACTTTCCAATCTTCACCGATCCGAACCGCGTTTATGCCTTTGCGCCCATCCCCAACATAAAGATATTGCTGATGATGCACAAGTGCGGTGGGGTTTCGGGGGACATTTTCTTTGGCAACCAGCTCCACATTGGGCACATTGGAAACGTCATACATCGCCAAACCCTGCCCGGCAACACCAACATATAGATGATTGCCATACGCATCCAGTGTTTGGATCTGTCCAGGGATAAGGGTTGTCTCATCATTCGTTGTTTGCCCATCCAGCGCAGATGTCTCAGCCGAAGGGCGCAAAATCCAGCCCACTCCGTGGTTTGCCGTGGCAACGAACACTTTTCCATCTAGCACAGCAATATCATTGACCCTGGACGGGGCATCGAATGTTGAAACCGGCCTGATATTGTTCAGGTCAGAAATATCAATGATATCTATCGAGTTCTCACCCCGCACGCCAACCGCTTTACCGCCATAATAAACCAACCGCCGATAACCATCTTTTGCAATCACCGGGTTCTTAAATGCAACGAGTTGTTCTGGCGTGGGAGGCAACTCATCGAAGGGCAGCCTGAAAATTCCCTTACCACTATCTACAACAAAGATATTATTCCCCTTAATGATCACATCTTGAGCTTTATCAATATCGCTGAAGCGCCATACTTGGGTAATTTCTCCAGGTGTGGTCACATTCAACATCACCAATCCATTTGAACCGTCCGCCACAAAAAGGTAATAGCGCTTCCCTAACCCATCCTGGGGATCATCTATTATTAAGGCCAGGCGGTTGGCCTGCCCATAAGTGTCGAATTTTCCCACTTCTTGGGGCTGATTTGGATCGCTCGTATCCAGAATTCGAATGCCCTGTTCCGCCATCGCAATATAGGCAAGATCTCCATTAAGCAAGATATTGCGCACACTTTCCACCGCTGGGGCCATCCGATGGAAAAGCACCATTGCGGCTAAAAATATTAGGAGCGCCAGAAGGAGCACTCGCTGCAAGAGAGATTTCTTTTCAGGCATCGTTGCCAAATTGGGTGAGAGCTAATTCTCGAGTTGCATATGTTTGAAAATAATTCAAAATAATGGCTGTACTTGAAATACCCCGGCTGCCGAAAATGGCGAAATCGATAAAGCGCAGAAAGGGCCTACTCCCAAAAAGACGAAACGCGTTGGACTCGGCAACCTGCTAATGTTTCAGTGTGAAACCTACAACGATTATACTATATCATGAAACTGCACGTTTTTATGTACGCGGAGTGGTTGTCGAATTTCATGCCAGTAAATAGCAACGCCGCCATCATGCGCTTCGACTACCCTCCCGCCGGTCGCTCCGCTCTGCGCGATGATCCCGATAACCTGATCCAAAACTGAGGTCATTTAAAAAGGTAAAAGGCAAATTGCCGATTTATTGATAAAATTGGTTCGCAATTCGCAAAATATACTGGAGGCACAAATGTCCGATTACCCCGGCAAAGGAAAAGTTGCCGTACTAAAAACATCCCCTGGAACCATTCTCGACGATATTGAACGCCTGATGAAACTGGCCGGTGTAGAGGATGCCCTGCCAAAAAGTGTTCGTACCGGCCTGAAAATCAACATATCCTGGCAAACCTGGTACCCGGCTTGCTCCTCAACCCCCTGGCAATTGGACGGTGTCATCCGGGCGTTGAAAAGAAGCGGTTACGAAGATTTAGTCGGCGTGCATAACGATACTGTCGTCGTCAATACCGCCGATGGCGAACGCAACAACAAGCACCGTTTCGTCACCGATATGCACGATGTGCCCTGCTTGTATCTCTACAACGAAGACTTCGATTGGGTCGAGTATCAACCCAAATCGCGTCCATTCCTGGTACTCGATAAAGTTTACCCTGATGGCGTGTTCATCCCCAAAGCGCTTGAGGGGATCAATATCCTACACTTACCCACCGTGAAAACACATGTCTTCACGACCATCACCGGGGCAATGAAAAATGCCTTTGGCGGATTGCTGCATCGGCAGCGACACTGGACCCATGCGGTGATTCACGACACGCTCGTTGATCTGCTGACTATTCAACAGGAGATTCACCCCGGTGTCTTTGCCGTGATGGACGGGACCTTCGCCGGAGATGGCCCCGGCCCAAGGGCAATGCGCTGGCACGAGAAAGACATTCTGCTGGCCTCCGCCGATCAAGTTGCCATCGACGCGGTATCCGCGAAACTACAAGGTTTCGACCCAATGAGTTTGCGCTTTATCAACAAGGCCCACGAACTTGGACTGGGTGTAGGCAACCCCCGCGAGATTGAGATCGTCGGCCACGATATCGAGCAAGAACAGCCCTGGGCCTTCACCCAGGAAGATACCTTCGCCAGCCGCGGTCAGAAGATGATCTATCACGGGCCACTGAAGCCTTTCGAGAAAATGCTGCTACAAAGCCCGCTGGTGCCGTGGTCGTTTTTTGCCAGCAACTTTTACCACAACGTCTATTGGTATCCCTTTGTAGGGCGCAAACGCGTCGAAACCGCTTTGCCGACCAAGTGGGGCCAACTCTTCAAGCAATACGGCGATGGCAAAGTCGTTATGCCCGGCATGGAACCCAAAACAGTAGCTCAAGCAGTGGCCGGATTAACGATCTTGGTTGCGGGCGCGTTGGGATTGGCCTACCTATTAGGAAATCGAAATTAATTACCCAGGGATCAGGCGCTAATCACGTCATCCATCATCGCCTCATGCCAAATCGCACTCACCAAACCCTCACCCGCCGCCTCATCTACGGGCTGCTTTTTGGCTTTCTGGTCATGCTCGTACTGACATTACTCGGCGATATTCGTCAGGTCAGTGCGCAAGTGCGCGCCTTTCGCTGGTCGCTTTATCCCGCGATATTAGTGTTAACCCTGTTCAATTACCTGCTGCGCGGGCTAAAATTTCACTACTATCTTCGACAGGTCGGCGCGCAAGAGATATCTCTGCGAGAGAGTTTCCATCTATTCGTGGCCGGGTTCCCATTGGCAGTGACACCCGGCAAAGTCGGCGAAGCGCTCAAAGGGGTATGGATTCACCAGCAAACCGGGCAATCCACAGCGCGGGGAATCTCGGTTGTGGTAGCAGAACGCATCAGCGACGGGCTGGCCGTGCTGTTACTTTCTACCCTGGGCGTGATCGCCTATCCCCAATATTGGCCTGCCTTTGGGGCGGTTCTGATGGCACTCTTGGGCATCATCGTCGTCTCCCAAATCCGCCCACTGGCGCTGGCCTTGCTCGATCTGGCCGAAAAACTCCCCGTCGTCAAACGCATTGCCGGAGGACTGCGCGAATTTTACGAAGGCAGCTTCGCCCTCTTCAACCCGTTGACTACGCTGATAGCCGTCATTTTAGGAACAATCTCCTGGTTGGGCGAGGGCCTCGGCTTCTACCTCATTTTGATCGGGCTGGGTATCACCCCTGGCTGGGGGACGCTCTCAATCGCGGTCTTTGTATTGGCCTTCTCTACGGTGATTGGGGCAGTCTCGGCGCTACCCGGCGGATTAGGCGCAGCCGAAGCCTCCATCGCCGGAATGCTGGCCCTGCTGTTGAGCATCCAAGCCGACGTTGCCGCCGCTGCCACCCTGTTAATTCGCTTTGCCACGCTATGGTTTGGGGTTGCACTGGGGTTGATCGTGTGGGCCTTTTCGCGCCAATTATTAGGAATCAGCGAATCACAAAATTCAGAATAACCCCGCTAACTTATAAAACAATGCGCTACCTGGTTGACTTCCACGTCCACACCGTTTATTCCCCCGACAGCCTGACCACACCCCAAAAATTATTAGCCGTCTGCCGTCGCAAAAAGATCGACCGCGTCGTTATCAGCGATCACAACACCATCCGCGGGGCGCTGGCCGCCAAGGAACTTGACCCGGACCGCGTCATCATCGGCGAAGAGATTATGACCACAGAGGGCGAAATCCTGGCTGCCTTCGTTCAGGAAGAAATTCCCGCCGGGTTAACGCCTCAGGAAACCATCGCTCGGCTAAAAGCGCAGGATGCCTTTATCGGCATTTCACATCCCTTCGACATCCGTCGCAAAGGGCATTGGCGAACCGACCAACTGCAAAACATTCTCCAACACATCGATGCGATCGAAATCTTCAATGCCCGGTGTACGTTGCCTTACTTCAACCGACAGGCGCAGCAATTTGCCCGGCAGCATAATTTGCTAGGCACACACGGCTCCGATGCTCACACCGCTTTCGAAGTCGGACGCGGGGCCTTGTATCTCCCACCCTTTGACGATGCCAACACACTTCGCGCCGCGCTGCAACAGGCCATCAGCGCACCCCTGCAACTCTCGTCTCCGTTGGTTTATATCTTTTCACGTTACGCGGTATGGCGAAAAATGAGCGCAACTCAGCGATAAAGAATGCAAGCCGTTATTCTTCCCACAGTCCAGGTTCCCTCATACAAAGCCCTCGGTAAAACTGCTCTGCCTGCGCCATCACCGCCCCGTATTCGGCGCGCTCGGCCATTATTTGCAGGTTAATCTCTCTCGCCCGTCCCCGCAGCTCTGGGTCGCGTATCGCCGCCCCAATTGCCTCAGCCAAAGCACCTGGGTCACCAGGATCCACCAAAAAACCATTTTCCCCATTTCGAATCCACTCCCGTAGCGAGGGAATATCTCCCACAATCGGGAAACAGCCGCAAGCCAAAGCCTCCAGCAACGTGTTAGGTGTGCCGTCGTACTCGGTGATCGAGAGTACAATTTCGGCCTGGCGGTAAACATCTGCCATTTGGATGCGGCTGAGGCGCGGCATCAGGCGCAATGATGCCCCAACCCCCAGACGGGAGGCCCAGGCCTCGGCCTCGGGCTGGTTCTGCATGGCTGGGCAAATGAACTGCACTTCAGGGTGACGAGCCAGGACACGCGGCACAGCCGAAAAGAAGGTGTCCGAACGCACGTAGGCGCGCAGCCCGCGCGGGTTGATGATCGTCTTCCCCCCTCCCTTTTCCCAGAGGGGCTGTGGATCAGGATAAAACACATCCATCTGAATACCACCCGCGCCAGGCAATACCAGACCGGGTTTGTCGGCGACAAACCCTAATTGGCGCGCCAAAGCCAAATCGCGTTGACAATCGGTATGCAGGGCGTCGGCGCGCAGCAGTGTAGCTTTCGTCAGGCGGGTCAGTTGACGGGTTGCCGGGGCATGGAGGGTGAAATCGTTACCCCAGACAGAAACTAACAAACGCGCATCGACTGTGCTGACGCTCCGCTCAGCGCGATCTATCTTTGCGTCGAGCGGCGGATTGAGCCTGTCGAAATCCGAAGTCGAGACCCCGCTCAGGGCTAAAGCTGCCAACATCCCCTCGTAGGGAATGCGCAGGGCGTGGATCAGATCGGGCTGTAATTTAGCAATTAATAACTGAAGCGTTTTGGCGGCTTGAGGTAAGCTGCGCGGCACAAACTGATGACGTAACCAGGTACGCACAGCGGGTGTAGCCAGTTTACGCACGAAACGCTTTACTCCCCTGCGCTGTGTTCCCGCGTACTCCTGCGCAACTGCCCCGCTAAACGCCACCGGGATGATTGTCAGAGAGGCCAGGGGCAAATTCGGCTGGCAGGGGTAGATCGAGGCCAGGTGCACTTCATAACCTCGATCAGCAAAATGCTGTATCCAGTTGAGGGCAATCGGTGAGCGCCCATCGGCAACAAAAAGCAGTCTCATAGGGTATTCAGTACCTTTATAAACGCTATCACCATCTCTTCCAGATTAATTTCATCACGGGTGATGCGATACGACTCCGCCCCCATCGCCCGCAGGCGGCGAACATCCCCCAGGGCTGTGCACAACGTAGCGGTAAAGGCATCCTGGGCGCCAGGGGCAACCTGCCAACCATTGACCGGGCGCACGAGGTCATCTTGGGTGCCGTCGCCTTTGGCGACAATCACCGGTAAGCCATAACTCATGGCCTGCTGCACGGCCAGACCGCCGGTGCCAGGCAGGGCAAATAAGTCTGCTGCGAGAAAATATGGTTCTAACTCCCGGCCATGTTGCGCACCGGGAAATTCGGCCGATGGATAAATCTCCGCCGCCTGCGCCTGGAAGTCCGCCCGCGCCGGGCCATCCCCCACAATAACAAGGCGCGGCTGTATTTCTGCGGGCAGAGCGGCACAGGCTTTTAGCAAAATGTCGATGCGCTTACGGGCCTGTAAGCGCCCAACGAAGAGTACGCTAGGGCGGCCCTCAAAATCCGCCGGGCGGCAAAACAGATCAAAGGCCGGGCGCGGCATCACCGAGTTGGGGGCAACAAAAACGCGCTCCGGCGAAATACCCAATGCTCGATACTCTTCCGCCCCCTTTTGACTATACGCAAACACACCATCGAGGGACTGTAAATAACGCCGGCGGCTGCGTATCCGCAGCGGGGACAGCACCCCGCTCAGGGGCGGCGCGCCCAGCCCCCAGCCAAGTACCGGACGCCGGCGCGTTTTCATCCAGTTGACTGCCAGGCGGTTACTCCAATAGCGCGGGTTGGCTTCCAATATCAAGGCATTCGGGTCGGTTTTCTCCAGCCAATCCACAACCCCCTGTTGCCAGCAGAGATAGACTTTTGTGGCGGGGTTACTAAAATGGCGATTGCGCGCCGCAGTGAACCCGGCAACTTGCAACTCATTGGCAGCAGCAATGCCCTCCACCGGGAGCGGCTGCCCGGCAAAAACGTGCAACCCGCCCGCGCAGGATCCTGCCAGGAGGTCAAAAAAGGGGGTACGATAGACAGGGAGAACGCGCTGCTGGAGGGCAAGGCGACCGGGGAAAACAAGGGCGGAAGGTTGCATGTTATTGTTCAGCAGGTTGAGCAATCAGGTAGGCTTTCCAGTCGAGGGCGTCGAGGCTGTGAATGCGGGGAAAACCGGGTTTCATACGGGCAATGGAATAGTCGGCGGCGGTGAGTGTTTCCCAAGCCACGCGAGCGGCCTCATGGCCGTGGAGTTCGAGAAAAACCAGCGGGCGGGCCTCAGCAAGCAGGCGAGACATTCCAATTAAGGCCAACACCTCGCCGCCCTCGATATCCATTTTTATCACATGCGGCGGCGGATTCCCCTGAGTGTAGACGAAATCATCCAACGAAATGCCGGGAACCTGGACAGCATTGGCATATTCAAGCTGACGTCCCGCAGAGCCTGCGGCTTTGCCCATATCGTCCGAGGGGCCAATCAAGAAGCGGACGGGGGCTGAGGCGGCCCCCACTGCGGCGGGGATGATCTGCACCCGAGGAAGCAGACCGTTCAAGGCCATATTCACGCCCAATCGCTCGATGTTTGCAGGTAAGGCCTCGAAGGCGATCACACGCCCGGTTTCGCCAACTGCGCCCGCCAGCATCAGGCTGATATAGCCAACGTTGGCGCCAACATCGTATGCTGTCCAACCAGGCTGCACCAGCTCTTGAATGGCGCGCTGCAATTCGATTTCGTAGGTTCCCAGCCAGTAATCCTTCTCGCTTTGCAAATCAAGCATCATCTTCACCCCGGCCAAAGCCCCGGCAGAGATTTTCATTTCGGTCAACCCGGTAGGGGCGGCACGATTGAGAGTCTGACGGATGAGGCGCGAAAGCGGGCCGAGGCGGTAGAGGGCGCGTTTGACTGGCGCTGGGAGAAGTCGGGCAAAAAAGGCCGCGAGGGTGAGTTTGTTCATTGGGTCGCAAGTTGAAAGGTTGCCAGTTATCCACGCAAGGCTTCGAGATAACCACCTACCATAATATCTAGATCAAACACTTGCACAGCGCGGGTGCGCGCCGCAAGGCGGTGTTTCTCTTGATTTTGCAATATCTCCACAGCGGCAGCGGCCAGAGCGGGGACGTCGGGCGTATCTAAATTCCAGGGATTGCCGCCGTAAGGGACAACACGCCCCGAATCACCGGTGACCAATTCGGCCAGCGCGCCAGTGTCGAAAGCCAGTACCGGCGTTCCACATGCCAGCGCTTCGATGACCGAGTTGGGGCAGGCAGCGTTGATGTCGGAAGCATAAAGAAGGTCTGCGGCGCGGTCAATTTCGGGGATGCGCTCTGGGGGAACAAGCCCCAACCAGCGCAGCGGGATTTGGGTATGCTGCTGCCAATGGGCCTTAATAGCCTCTGAAACGCGTCCGGCAATGAGCAATTCGACAGGTTTGCCCAACTCGTGCTTGTATTCTGTGTTCAGCCACTCGGCCAGGGCGACGGCGCTTTGCAAGCCGAGTTCATAACCACCCATGAGAGACCCTTCAACAAGGAGGAGTTGGTAGCTTGGAGTTGAAGGCTGAAGACCAGTAGTTGAGTCCGGCGCGTAGGCAGTGATGTCTACACCGTTGTAAACCACAGAAGACGGAACCGATGCGGGGCCGTAAATACGCTGCCACCAATCGCGGGAGAATTCACTCTGGTATACAATGTGATCGGCCAGGCGCGTGCGAACAAAATTCAGATTCCAGTTGCCGTATTCAGCGCGCAGGTAATGGCGCACACCGGTGTTAAGGTTACGGTGCAGCCAGTTCATGCCGTTCAATCGCTGGACAATGCGCATGCCGTGGCGCTTGGCGCGGTATAGGCCAAAAAGATCGCGCGTACCACCGATGACGAGAGCCGCGTCACAGATCGCAGAGCCTGCCCTGAGCCTGTCGAAGGGTTGCAGGCTAAAAGTGACGTCCAAGTGGTGAGTTTCCAGGGCAGCAACGAATTTATCTCGGAAAGAGACCATGCCGCCAACGCCATGAACCTGAGGGATTACGGCAATACGCTTCACGCGACTCGTTTTCCAATGCAACGTGCCGGGATTCCGGCCCAAATTTCATTCTCCCCGGTAGATTGCAATAATACCGCGTTGGCGCCAATGACCGTCCCCCTCCCTACCCGCAGAACATCTTCTTTACAGAGTACTTTGCAGCCCGGAGAGAGAATGACATCATCTTCAATGAGCATACCTTCGAAACGCGATTGCTCCACCGGGCGGTAAATATCGGCCCGCCCCAGCGTCACGCCAGGGTAAATTTTTACGCGGTCACCAATTCTGGCGCGGCTATGGATGACAATGCCAAAACCACCATGAGCAATCTCCAGACCGCGTCCAATTTCAACAGAACGCGGAATTTCCAGGCCCAAGAGCTTGAGTACATAATAGGCCAGCGCGCCGAGAAGGGCGTGTTTACTTAAATAGGTCAGACGGGTAACAACGTCCATAGGGTTATCGGTTGAAGGTTGGCAAGTCTCAGACGGTCAGCAGACATATTCCAAAATTGCTTTGACGATGCGTTCAGCGGCGCGGCCATCGCCATAGGGGTTAACCGCCCGCGACATGGCAGTGTGAACGGCGTCATCATCCAGCAGGCGTGCAACTTCCGTGATAATGCGCTGTGTATGAGTACCGACCAATTTCACTGTACCGGCGTCTACACCTTCGGGGCGCTCGGTAACTTCCCGCAGCACCAACACTGGCACGCCCAGGCCGGGAGCTTCTTCTTGCAGGCCTCCGGAATCGGTCAGCACTAATGCGGCACGTTTCAGCAGGTGTACAAGCGGCAAGTAATCCAACGGAGGTAACAAGGTAATATTGGGGACATCACTGAGCAAACGGTATACCGGCTCTTGCACGTTGGGGTTGAGATGCACCGGATAAACGATGTGCATATCGGCATATTTCTCGGCCAACTGGCGCAAGGCAACGCAAATATTTTCTAAAGGTTGGCCGAAGTTTTCGCGGCGATGGGCAGTGACCAGAACGAGCCGGGCATTCGATATTGGGACGTCCGGAAGCGCTAACTCAAAGTCTTGGTTAGAGACCCAATGCAGGGCATCGATGACAGGATTGCCGGTAACAGTGATATTTTCGGCGGGGATGTTTTCGCGCAGCAGGTTTTGACGCGACCATTCTGTTGGGGCAAAGTGTAAATCGGCGGTTACTCCGGCAATGCGGCGGTTAATCTCCTCGGGGAAGGGCTGCCATTTATTGCCGGTGCGTAGGCCTGCCTCAACATGACCGACTTTGATATGTCGGTAATACGCCGCCAGGGCAGCCGCCATCACGGTGGTGGTATCGCCCTGCACCAGCACCCAATCAGGCTGCCAGTCGGCCAGCACTGGATCGAGGGCGGTGAATACCCGTGCCGTCAATTCGGCCAGAGTCTGACCGGGCTGCATCAGGTCCAGATCGACATCTGGGGAAATCTTGAAAAGATCGAGTACCTGATCGAGCATCTGGCGGTGTTGAGCCGTGACGCAAACGCGTGACTCTACCCCTGGGGTATGCGCAAGCTGGCGCACAACTGGGGCCATCTTTATTGCTTCGGGGCGGGTGCCGAAAATGGAAAGGATGCGCATGGTTTCAGGCTGAAGGTTGTCGGCGGTTGGCTTCGCGAACACCAAGACGCGTGACCGTGAAGCCGGCGCGCGCCCAGGTGGTCGCATCCCACAGGTTGACAGTATCCACAAGCAGACGCGCCTTCGTTTGCGCGGTCACCACCTCGGGGGTAAGCTCGCGCAAGGGGGCGTGTGCCACCAAAAGGAGCAGCAGGTCACTCCCCTGCAAAGCGGCATCCAAATTCGGGGCGAGGTCAATCCCCGGCAGGTCGGCATCCGGCTTATACGGTTCAAAGGCGACCACTTCTGCACCTTCAGCCATCAGCAGGCGCACAACTTCCACCGCCGGGCTTTCGCGCAGATCGTCAACATCGGGTTTGTAGGCCAGGCCCAGTGCAGCTATTTTTCGCCCTTCCAGTGCGCCGCCCAGGGCACGCCGGACGAGATCGACGACAAATTGCGGCTGGGCATCGTTAACATTGCGCGCAGTATGAATCAGCGAGGTCAGATCGGGGGCAGCCTCGACCAGGAACCAGGGATCGACGCTGATGCAATGGCCGCCCACGCCAGGGCCGGGGCGCAAAATTTTAACACGCGGATGGCGATTCGCCAGGGCAATCGCCTCCCAGACATCCACCCCGAAGCGGTCGGCCAGGCGGGCGAATTCGTTAGCGATGGCAATATTGACATCACGGTAGGTGTTCTCCATTAGCTTGACCATCTCGGCGGTGGTGGCCGTCGTTTGGACAATTTCGCCGCGCACAAAAATGGCATAGAGGTCACGGGCAGCTTCAGATGAAGCCGGGGCGATCCCGCCGACTACGCGGGCATTTTCGATAAGCTCCCGCAAAATTTGACCGGGGAGGACGCGCTCTGGAGAATAGGCCAGATGGAAATCTTCTCCGGCTTTGAGGCCGCTGCGCTCCAAAATTTCGGTGACCGGGCCGGTGGTGGTCCCCGGCGGCGAAGTAGATTCAAGCACTACCAGGTTGCCACGCCGCAAAAAGGGCACAATGGCCTCGGCGGCAGCGATAACATAACTGAGATCGGCTCTGGGGCAATCGGTTGAGGGTTGGTTGATTTCCGAATTTTCAACTTTTAACTTGTCACCCCCAACCTTAAACGGCGTAGGCACGGCGATGATAAAGGCATCGGCTTCTTGCGGAGTTTCAGCAATCAGCAAGTTACCCGATTTAAGCGCCGCCTGAACGAGGGTGCGCAACCCCGGCTCATGGATGTGCAAGCCGCCGTTTTGCAGCGTAGCAACGACGCGTTTATTCACATCTACCCCAATGACTTTGACGTCGTGGGTCGCAAATGTACTGGCTGTCGGCAGGCCAATATAACCCAGGCCGAGGACACAAATGGTGTTGAATTTCATAGAAGATCCAAGAGATTATTTTCCGGCTTTCCTGATTTTTGCCCAGGTATCACGCAGGGCGATTGTGCGGTTAAAAACTAAGGCACCCTCCGACGAATCGGGATCCACACAGAAATAACCGCGGCGCTCAAACTGGCAGCGATAACCGGGCTGCGCATCGGCCAGGGAAGGTTCGGCTTTACATACGGCAAGAATTTGCAGCGAATCGGGGTTGAGGGAGTCGGTGAAATCCTGGCCTTCTGCGGCTTTCATGGGGTCTTCAACAGAAAACAGGCGGTCATACAGGCGCACTTCAGCATCGACAGCGTGCTGCGCCGAAACCCAGTGCAGGGTGCCCTTGACACGCCGCCCATCGGGGGCGTATCCGCCGCGCGTTTCGGGATCGTAGGTGCAATGAACTTCGATGACTTCATCATTTTCATCTTTGACATGACTTTCGTATTTGATGAAATACCCGTAGCGCAAACGCACTTCACGCTCCGGCCCCAGGCGGAAATATTTACGCGGCGGATCTTCACGGAAGTCTTCCCGCTCGATATAGATTTCGCGCGAGAAGGGAACCTGGCGCATACCGGCACTTTCATCCTCGGGGTTGTTGACTGCTTCGAGATGCTCGGTTTGCCCCTCAGGGTAATTGGTGATGACCACCTTAAGGGGATTCAACACCACCATACGGCGCTCGGCTCGAATGTTCAAATCGGCGCGGATGCACGCTTCTAGCAAGGCAATATCTACCATATTGTAATTCTTGGCAATGCCAATTTTTTCGATAAAGTCGATAATGGCCTCGGGGGTATAGCCCCGCCGGCGCATACCCCGCAAAGTTGGCATGCGGGGGTCATCCCACCCGTTCACCAGGCCTTCATCCACCATACGGCGCAAATAGCGTTTACTCAGAATTGTATAACTCAAATTCAGCCGGGCAAACTCGATCTGACGGGGCATAAACTCGCCCAATTGTGCCAGGAACCACTCGTAGAGGGGGCGATGGTCTTCGTAACCGATATCACAAAATGAGTGGGTTATCCCTTCCATCGAATCATTTTGACCATGCGACCAATCGTACATAGGATAAATGCACCACGCCCTGCCGGTACGGTGATGCGGCGGCTCATGAATGATGCGATACATGGCCGGGTCGCGCAGGTTGATGTTGCCCGAAGCCATATCGATTTTGGCGCGCAATATACGGCTGCCATCGGGAAATTCGCCATTTTTCATACGTTTCAGCAAATCGAGATTCTCTGCTACCGAGCGTTCACGATAGGGGCTGTTTACGCCGGGGTCGGTCAGCGTACCCCGGTTACGACTGACCTCCTCAGGGCTTTGATCATCCACATAGGCTTTACCTGCTTTAACAAGGCGCACTGCCCAGGCGTAGAGTTCATCAAAATAATCTGAGGCATAAAATTCACGGTCGCCCCAATCGATTCCCAGCCAGTGAGCGTCTTCTTTGATGGCCTCGACAAATTCGGTTTCTTCCTTCGCCGGATTAGTGTCATCAAAGCGCAGGTTTAACTCCCCTCCGAAATCTTTCGCAACTAAATAGTCAATCAAAAATGCTTTGGCGTGACCAATGTGCAAATAGCCGTTCGGTTCGGGCGGCAGGCGGGTACGCACATAATCAAAACGCCCGCTGGCAAGATCTTCTTTAACAGCTTCGCGAATGAAATCACTCGAAATGGTTAACTCTTTTGATGTCATGAAAGGCACATCCTTATGTGTAATTTTTCATTTACTCGCCAATTTTAACACATCCACCCCAAAATAAAATAAGGCTAAAATCCGTTTTCACCCTCTTGCGCTTTTTGCCAACTTCGTCTATCCTGTATAGTGCTGTATGGCATGGGGAGATTCCCCAAAAAACCAATCCATCTTTATTAAGGAGAGAAGCATTATGAAAAAAATCCTTTGGATCCTGACCCTGCTTGTCGCAGTGAGTCTCGTCGTAGCGGCTTGTCAGCCTACTCCGGCCGAACCCGCTCCCGAGGAAGCTGCCCCTGAAGAGGCCGCCCCAGAGGAAGCGGCCCCCGAAGAGGAAGCAGCCCCCGAAGAGGCCGGATTGCCCGACCTGGAGGGGCGTGAGGTCACCATCGCCATCGAAAATGCCTACTTGCCTTTCAACTATATTGACCCTGAGACGGGCGAAGGAGCGGGCTGGGATTACGATGTCTGGAACGCGATCTGCGAATTGCTGAACTGCACCCCGGTGTATGTTGAGGCCGCTTGGGAAGGCATGATCCAGGCTGTAGCCGATGGTCAATTTGACGCGGCTGGCGATGGCATCACCATCACCGAAGAACGCGCTGAGATTGTTGACTTCTCCATGGGCTATGTTGCCATTGAGCAGCGCCTGCTGGTGCGCGTCGATGAAGAGCGCATTGAGAGCATGGACGACATCGTCGCTAATGAAGAGTTAAAGCTGGGTACACAGACCGGCACCACCAACTATGAAACCGCTTCAAAGTTCCTGCCCGAAGAGCGAATTTCTGCTTTCGAGCAGTTCCCCTTCGCTGTGCAGGCGCTGATCGCCGGTGACATTGACGCCGTGATCATCGACGAAGTTGCCGGGCAAGGCTACCTGGGCGAGAACGCCGACGCGCTCAAACTGGTTGGCCCCTCCCTCTCCAGCGACCATCTTGGTTTCATCTACCCGAAGGGCAGCGACCTGGTGGCTCCAGTAGACGCCGCCATTCAGGAACTGATGCAAAATGGTTTCCTGGAAGAAATCAACGCCAAGTACTTCGGCCCTGATTTCGATGTCACCTATGATGATCTCTTCCCGCCTGAAGAACCCACCGTAGGCACCGAAGAGAATCCCATCATCTGGGCGGTTGTACCTTCGGGCGAGACCGAGCGCGTGGTGGCCGGCT
>CAYFMI010000074.1:0-20834 GCA_964344175.1 uncultured Anaerolineales bacterium | reverse complement strand
TGTAAAGGGGATAGAAATTATCCGATTTATGGTCAGCGCTCAATATTGACTTCATTGTCTACCGAAAATTTCCCTGAATAGAACACTGTCTCCCCGCTGGTTGGCAGCCCATTAACATAGCCATCGCAAACATATTCTTTGGAATGACGGACGCAGTTCAATCCCATAACATTGAACGCGCCCAGCCCGAATAATTCGATACTGGCCTGGGATGGCCCCATGCCATTCACGGTGCAGGTGACAAATTTGTCAACTGCGTTTCCGCTACGAGTTGTGAGCGTGTCGAACCGGCACCAGGCGCTGGATTCGTTGAGTTCAACGACCGGCGCCGGATTATCATCAGGCAGGTCTTCGTCTTTCTACACCGAAGTCAATCACCCATTCGTCCTGAGGCCGGTTCGCAGTTCTTTTCATTTTTTTACATGTTCTAAACAACTTCTGAATATTTCCTTGCTACCCTATATTCAGCCTAACAAAAAGAACTTTCCACTAACCACTTAAAAGCGCCAGGAGGCAGCCATGTTCCGAATAATTCGGGTAAGCATCTTCACAATAATTTTGTCACTGATTGTGTTTTCCGTAGCCCTGGCAGGCAAAGGCGATACCCCGCCCGATACCCCTGCCCCCGGTTATCCTTCTGGTGAACCATTCCGCAGATTCCTGTGGCCATTCCCCGTCCCGGTGAGCATCACCAACGTAAGCGCCTTAGAAGCGGTGGCCTATTATGGCTCCGGGGCTGGAGGCGCGGGTTGCGAAGCCGAAGACTTGAGTATTCGCGCCAATATTTCCCACCCTACGGGAATTGCAGATGCCTATCTTCGATACCGGTACATGGGCAACAGCGGCTATGTCGGCTCCTGGCATTCGGTCTCAGTACACGATTATGCCATGGGCGGGCTGCACGGCTTTATGATTGATGTGAGCGCAGAAGCCGGAGCAGAACTTGGCGCGGATGGCGGCACCGTCGAATATCAGGTTCATGCCGAAAGCGTTTCTGGCGTATTGGGCTACTACCCCGATGGATATGTGCTTGGCGTACCGGTGGAATATTGCCCCTAATCCATGGAGCAAAAATGCCCCTCTTGTGTTACCTTTTCAGCCCCGGCCCCCAATCGAAAGCCACACCCAGGGCATCGCTAAAGTGTTTTTGGCCGCATTGAATTTTGCGATGTTCAACAAGGCGTAGTTCATCGGGGTTGCGGGTGGATTTGGTTTCATGCACCAGATACAGGTTTTTCTCCCCGGTCGGCTGTCCGTGGGCGTCAACAGGTTCGATGACGATGGCCCAATCGGGGTTGTAGGCGCCGATGGGGGTATCCACCGTGAACCAGCGCGGCAGTTTGACATAGAGCTTGACATCGGCGCGGCTTTCCAGAATTTTGATAAATTCCCGCTCCGAGTCTGAGTCGATTACTACGGGGTCGTAGAGCGAGTGCGCCGCCGGTTCGAGATAATCTTCCCAGCTTTCGATCACCTCTTCGGCTTCAAACTGGCTCATTTCGTACCACGCGCCCAGCTTTTCGTACTGGATGCCGTCGATCAACTGGTCTACCAGTTTGGCCTTGATGATGCCTGCGGCTACATGGGCGAATTCCTGGGGGTTATCCATGGCCGCTTTTTGTTGTTGGGTGCGCTTGAAGATTTCGAGCAAAGTGCCCCGCGAGAGTTTCATCGGCGGGGTGGTGCGCTCTAAAAGTTCTTCCATCAAGGCCACCAGATTCGGCAGGGGATAGCGTCCGGCTAAATCTATCACCGTGCGGGCGCGGGTGACTTGCAGGGCGTGGAAAATGTCTTCGCTTCCAGGTTCCACGCGTCCCCGCGTAATGGTGATACGCGGCGGCTGAATTTCGGCGCGGTCGAGTTCTTCCAGCACATCGGTGATCAGGCGGGCGCTGTCGATCTGCACGGCGTAGCGCGTTTTGTGTTGGATGGCTTCCCAAAGCCCTTTGAATTCCGGGCTGAGGTAATAGGCTTTGTTGAGTCGTGATTCGCCGCGCTGGCGGGCGTTGGCGGGTTTGGGAGGCTGGCCTTCACGCCCGTAGATTTCATCCAGTTCGGTTTGCAGGCGGGCCACGTAGTTTTCGTAGCTTTCGTTGGCGATGACGGTCAGCACGTTGACGCGTTCATCCCGGCTGCGCTCTCCTGCTTGGTTGACGGCCAACCTGACGCCGCGCCCGATTTCTTGCCGCTTTTTGGTTTCGGATGCGGTCTGGTTGAGGGTACAGATCTGGAAAACGTTGGGGTTATCCCAGCCTTCGCGCAGGGCCGAATGGGAAAAAATAAAGGCGATGGGTTCATCAAAGGAGAGCAGGCGTTCTTTATCTTTGAGGATCAGATCGTAAACTTCTCTATCGCGTTCGGCCTCACCGGTTTTGCTGTCTTCGTAGATGGTATCCCCGGCCCGCGTGCGCCGGGCGGCAAAGTAGGAACCCTGCACGGCTTCGGGATGGATGGTTGCATCGCCCCAGATTTCTTCACAGATTTTAGGATTTTTGGCGCGCAGGCTTTCAAAGGCGCGCTTGAAGAGGGTGCGCAGGACACTATCGGCGTGGATGTAGTTATCCACCCGGTCGATGAAAAAAAGCGAGAGTACCTTAATACCCAGGGGGTGCAGACGGCGCTGTTTATGGAAGTGTTCTTCGAGGGTGTAGGCGATCTGGGCTTGCCACAGGGCTTCTTTATCGGCCCCGGTGGATTGGCCGACTGTCAGGGTAGTGCCATTCGAAAAGCGGATTTCACCCCATCCGGGGTTAATTTCGTCTACGGTGAAGGGGGCGTAGTCGGCGCGGTTGGCTTTGGCGCCCAGGTTATCGCCTGGTTTAACAGTAACAACCCCACTTTTGATTGTGCCGTCCTTCATGCGCTTGTGAATTTCCAATTTGGCTTTGACGGTGTTCTTTGCGCTGCTGATCCCTTTCAATTCAATAAAAGGCCGGTTGGCATCGTCCACCTGTTCGGCCCCGGCCACTTCGATGCGCTTGACTAATCCTGCGCGGTAGGCATCGTAGGGGGTCAGGCGGTGAACCCGGTTATATAACGTGCGATGGGTGGCGCTGTAGCGCAGGGCAAAGAGCGGGTGCAGGGTTGCCAGGGCGTGGGTGCTTTTGGGCTGGCCCATGTTCTGGGGTTCATCCAGGATAAGAATGGGGCGCGCCGCCTGCACCAGATGCAGGGGCGTTTCTCCGGCCAGTCGGTCGGTGGATTGGCGGATGACGTTGGCATCCCGGTTGAAGGAACCCAGGGTCATGATCATGATTTCGATTTCGCTGGACAGGGCGAATTGGCGGACTTGCGAGAGAACCCCCGAATCGTAGATGTAGTAGCGGTAGGGGGTGTTCTGGTAGAGACTTTTGAAGTGGTCGGCGGTGATTTGTAGGGTTTTGTAAACGCCCTCACGGATGGCGATAAAAGGAACCACAATGATAAATTTCTTCATCCCGTACAGGCGGTTGAGTTCGAGGATGGTGCGCAGGTAGATATAGGTTTTGCCGGTTCCGGTTTCCATCTCTACGCTGAAGTTGGGGAAGCGGGCTTCGGTTTCGCCTTCTATGGTGGGGATGGTGGCTGCGATATGGGCCAGTTCTTCATCCTGGGGCAGGCTGCGGGCGTGTTGGACGCTTTGCAAGTTGTGAAGGATGTGCGCTTCGGGGAGTTCCAGCCGGTTGGGGACGGCGGCAATCCCCCCGGAGAGCAGGGCGGCGGGGTCGAAGTCGGCGCGCGACTGGCCTTGAAATAAATCGGTCACAGCGGCGATGGCTTCAAGCTGGTATTCCTGATTGGGGTCAAATTTGAATTTCATGTAGCGAAAGTCCGTTTTATGGGACGCGGATTGACGCTGATAAACGCGGATTATTGTTTTTATTTCCGCGTTCATCCGTGTTTATCCGCGTCCAAAAAATCATATCGTTTTTAGCTTGCATTGCAAGGCCAGGTTGGCGGCGGCGGCGGCATCATCCAGGGCGATGGCTTCAAGCTGGTATTCCTGATTGGGGTCAAATTTGAATTTCATGTAGCGAAAGTCCGTTTTATGGGACGCGGATTGACGCTGATAAACGCGGATTATTGTTTTTATTTCCGCGTTCATCCGTGTTTATCCGCGTCCAAAAATCATATCGTTTTTAGCTTGCATTGCAAGGCCAGGTTGGCGGCGGCGTCCTTTTGGCCGGTGAGCTGCAAATAGGTCTCCAGCGGGTCGGCGTAATTGTCGGGGTAGATAAAATCATTGCCGGTGTTGTAGGGCGGGTCAATATACATCATTTTGACGCGGCCATAGTAGGGCTTCAACATCAGCTTGAGAGCTTCCAGGTTATCGCCTTCGATGAAGATATTGCGGGTGGTATCCCAATCGACCGATTCTTCGGGGCAGGGGGTCAGCGTGGCGCGGGTGGGGGTTTGCAGCAGGCGCAGGGCAGCCCGCTTGCCCGCCCAGGTGAAGTTGTAACGCTCCGGGCTGTCGTCCACAATATCGCCCAGGGCGGCGCGCAGTTTGTCGAAGTCAATGCGGCCTTCGCTGAAGGCTTCGGGGATCAAGGCTTTGAGTTGCTGGATGCGGTCATCCAGTGGGGGGTGGGAGGTGGGGGCAATCGGTTCGGCTTGGGTCATGGTGTGCTTCCCGCTTGTTTGCTGAAATCGAGGTTAGCTTGATTTTGTTAAAAGTATACCGCAGGCGCACCCGCAAAACGGGCGAACGTGTAGAATGGTTCAATCTCAAAGATTGAACCATTCGCTAATGTCAACTTCCTTATCGCTCGTTAACAAAAAAACACACTCCTTTGAGTGCGTTTTTTTGTGGCGAGGGTGGGATTTGAACCCACGGCCAAGGGCTTATGAGTCCCCTGCTCTACCACTGAGCTACCTCGCCTGAGCGGGGAAAATGTTACTATGCTGGCGTGCTTTTGTCAACATTTTTGCTCGCGGCCGGTAGTCCCCCGGCGGGTTCGGCGGATTGCGTCGCCCGGAGCACGGCCTGTGCGAAGGCCTCGGCTGCAAATGCGCCAACGATATTGACATCCGCGTTGCGCTGCCCGGTTGCCAGGGCGAAGATTGTATCGCCGTCTACCATGGTGTGCGCTGGGCGAATGGTGCGCGCCAGGCCGTCATGCGCCATTTGAGCGACTTTGTTGACGCCCTCTTTATCGAGTTTGGCGTTGCTGGCAACCACGCCAATCACGGTGTTGCCACGTGACGAAAAACCGAGCGCCGTGCGGCCTACCCGGGTCTTCATGACTTGCAGGGTGTCGGCAAAATACCCTGCTGCGCCAATGTGCAACCGCCCAACATCGGCAGCCCGCGCCCCGGCGACAATCTCGCCGCTGCCGGGATTGATCACATCGCCGAAGGCGTTCACGGCTACGATAGCCCCGACAACCACGCCGCCGCCAATGTCGATGCTGGCGTTTCCGATGCCCGCTTTCATGGCTTGCCCCATCCCTAAAATTTTGCCAACCGTGGCACCGGTTCCCGCGCCAACATTGCCCTCGGCGGGGGGCTGGCGGCTGGCTTGCAGGCAGGCCTGGTAGCCCATTTCGGCATCGGGGCGCACGTCGGCGCGGCCAATGCCCAGGTCGAAGAGAATGGCCGCCGGGACGATGGGGACGCGCGCCACCCTCACGTCGAAGCCGACGCCTTGTTCTTCCAGGTAGCGGACAGCTCCGGAGGCAGCATCCAGCCCAAAGGCAGAACCCCCCGCGAGTACGATTGCATGCACTTTATTAACCAGGTGCAGCGGGTGGAGGGCGTCTACCTCGCGCGTGCCCGGCGCGCCGCCGCGTTGATCCACGCCCCCAACCGCGCCCTCCGGGCAGAGAATCACCGTGCAGCCGGTCAGCGCTTCATAATCCTGCGCGTGTCCGACCTGGAGACCGGGAATATCGGTGATGGCGTTAGATGTTTTCATGAGAGGATCCTTCGACCTTCAGCAATGGGATGAGGCGTTCGATTATGGTCGCAGCGACGTCGGCTTTGCTCATGTGTGGGAGTTCCTCGGTTTGCCCATTGGCGTGCAGCAAGGTAACGCGGTTGGTGTCTACGGCGAAACCGGCATCGCTGGCGCTGACGTCGTTGGCGGCGATCATTTCCAGCCCTTTGACGGCTAACTTGTTTTGAGCGTTGGCGAGCAGGTCTTGGGTTTCGGCGGCGAACCCCACCACAACTTTGGGGATGCCGCTTTGCTCACGTTGGGCTTTGATGGACGCCAGGATGTCGGGATTAGTCGCCAGGGCGATACCGGGCGCACCGTCGGATTTCTTGATCTTGTGATCGACAGCCTGGGCGGGTTTAAAATCGGCCACCGCCGCGGCCATTAGCAAGACATCGGCCTGCTGACACGCCTCCAGGGTGGCCTGTTGCATTGCGTCCGCCGACTCCACCGGGAAGGTTTTTGCGCCTATGGGGGGCGTCAACGAGACCGGCCCGCTGATCAGGGTGACCTCGGCACCGGCATCCAGCGCGGCCTGGGCCAGGGCGTAGCCTTGTTTGCCGGAAGAGAAATTGCTCAGGTAGCGTACCGGATCAATGCGTTCCTGAGTTGGTCCGGCAGTGACGACGACCCGCACGCCGCGCAGTGGGCCGCGGCGTGTCAGGTGATAGCGCACATGACCGAGAAGATCGCCCGGTTCGGTCATGCGGCCTTTGGCGACCAACCCCGAAGCCAGGTGTCCTTCTTCGGGGCCAATGAAGATGGCCCCTCGTTCGGAGAGGATGCGCACGTTTTCTTGGGTGGCGGCATGGCTGAACATGCCCGCATCCATCGCCGGGGCTATCACCAGCGGGGGAGCCTCGGGGCCGGTTCCCAGGGCCAGGGCTGTCAGGGAGAGGAGATCATTGGCGCTGCCCTGGGCCAGCTTTGCCAGCGTGTGCGCCGTAGCCGGAGCGATGAGCAGCAAATTAGCCTGATGAGCCAGACCGACATGCAAAACATGAGCCTGTGCGCCCCATAAATCGGCATCGGTATAGGCGGGCTGGCCGGTCACCGATTGGAAGGTCAAGGGTGAAATGAATTTTGTAGCGGCCTGGGTGAGTATGGTGTTCACATGGGCGCCGCTCTGAGTCAACTTACTGGCGAGATCGGCGGCTTTATAGGCGGCTATGCTGCCGGTCACGCCGAGGACGATGTTCTGGTTCAGTAGGGGTGTTTGTGGAATAGCGTTCATTGCGGGGTTGCTCAATATGGGGTAAGGGTGCGGTTGCGCGCCGGAAGGGCGACTCTTGTAGAAAGATTTACGCACATTGTACTTCAAACTTGGCAGGCGCAATGAACGCTATTGGATGATCTGGCCTATTCGATAGATTCATCGAAATAGATGGGTGGGTTTTCGGCATCGAGATCTACACGGCGATCAAGGTCAAGTTCCGACCAGCGATAGCACTCGCACGGAAAGCCTTCGAGACAATCCTGACAGCAGTAATGGCATCCATCTTTCATCAGCGGGACCCAATGAACTTCTTCTCCGCAGCCGTCACACCAGATGGTGTTATTTTTTCGGGACATGATCTACCTCCAAAACTACTTCTGCCGTTTGATTCACTCAATTGAGGGTGGCGCTTTGACAATCAACACCGAGCATTGTGAATAATGGACAAGTTTGCGAGAGACGCTGCCAAGCAGCCAGCTTTGCATTTGGCTGAGACCTCTCGACCCGGCAACGATCAGATCGATACTTTCGTGTTGAGCGTACGCCAAAATTTCTGTTGCAGCGTCCCCGCGCCGCAAAGCGCTTGTGGCCTCGATACCTTTTGATTTCAAAGCTTGGAGGCTGTTTTGCAAAGTTTCTTCGCCGCGTTGGAGTTCGGCTTTGGCTTCCTCTTCAAGTTTGGCCTGGATGTCCGCGGTGAGGATCGGCGGCGCGGCTTCGAAGCCTACGGGCCAGCCCCGCAAAATAAGCTCAGATTGATAGTCGGGTGGGGCCACGTAAAGAAGATGCACCGCGGCATCTTTCGGCAGCGCAAATTGCGCCAGATATTGCAGTGCAGACTGACTGTGGGTTGAGCCGTCCACAACAAGCAAAATCTGGCGTAGGCCGCGATAGGGCGCACGCACTACCAGCACCGGGCAACACGAGTATTCGACGACTTGTTGCGCAACCCCGCCAAGCAATATGCCCAACGTAGCCCGCAGCCCTTTTGCTCCCAAGACAGTCAGGTCATGCTGGTATTCTTGCGCCATTTGTGTGAGAATCTCGGCAGGGTAACCGGCGACAACTTGCGTGTGAACCGTGGCCGGGCTGCCTCGGAGCTGATCGGTGGCTTGCTCTAAGAAACGCTCTACCGAAGTGGAGAACTGCGCGTGACGCGGAACCAGGACGGTTATGACGGTGACCTGATGTTGCGTAGTGAGTTGGAGATTACCAACCAACGCGGCTGCAGCAACGGCATGATCGGAGCCATCAACTGCCAAGAGAATGTTTTTGGGATATTCTTTTTCAGCGGACATTTCGGCCTCCTTTCAGCTAAAAAAATGCACAATGCCCGGTCTGATGACAATTCATCGAGCCGGGCATTAGTGAATGCGGCGAAAGAAGGTCTGCCCAGCTCATCTGGCTGGGTTGAGATTTACTACTTCATACCTTAACTCTAGCAAATAAAACGCCCGAATGCAAGCAAATTCTTGATATACTCTGGGATGGTTTATGGAAGAAACTTAATCGCGGTTTACAGATTAGTTAGCTGGTACTATGGTTCCTTGTGTGTAATTTAAGCCTGTGCTAGACTTTTTTAGGTGTTGAAATGCCCGAATCGAAGATCTACAAAGAAGCTCTTGAGGCCATTCGACTGAATCAATCCGGCAAAGCCCGCGATTTGTTGACGCGCCTCTTACGCACCGATAAGGAAAACCCCGACTACTGGCTTTGGCTGAGTGCGGTAGTGGAATCGGAGAGGGAGCAGCTTTTTTGTCTAAAATCGGTTTTGCGGCTGGATCCTGAAAATCAAGAAGCGCAGCAGGGGTTGCGCCTTTTGGGAGCGTTGCCGCCCGATGAAGAACATGTGCCTCTGCCTCCTGAGAGACGCTCTTGGGATGTGAAACTGGATGAGGCGCGCGCCTCGCTTACGGGAATCCAGAAGTTGTGGGCCAACCCTGTCGTCCGGTTGCTTTCTTTTGTTGTGTCGGGAATTGTGGTTGTCAGCCTTGTTTTGGTGGGAATCTTTGGGTCACAGGGCAGCCTCTTTGGGCCGCGTTTGACCATCACGCCCATCGCCTGGACAGCAACTCCCTCAGAGACGCCTTCCAGTACCCCGGTTGAACGAACTGCTACTGCAACACCCTCCGCTCCGCAACCTTTGTGGACATTGCTCGATGCTACCTATACCCCCCGGCCTTTGTACATCAACACACCGCATCCCCGCAGCGAAGCATTCCGCATCGGTTTGCGCGCCTATGAGCGCGGCGATTATGAAGCGATGTTGACTTTTTTGGAGCAGGCCCAACGCGAAGAGCCAGACGCCGTAGATGTGTACTATTATGTCGGCGAAGCCTATCGCCTGTCCGGTGAGCCTGGTTTGGCGCTGCAATCGTATAATGGCGCCCTCGCCCTGGACGAGAATTTTGCGCCGGCATATTTGGGCCGCGCGTTGGGGCAGTTGCTAACGGACCCCGATGCCAATGTGGAGGCAGACCTTCGCCACGCCATCACCCTGGCGCCCGACTTCGCCGATGCTCATTTGGAATTAGCGGCCTATTTGTTGCGGCGGCGCGACCCTCAGGCCGCGCTGGATATATTGGATCAGGCCGCCGAATTGCTGGACGATCATCCCCGTTACTATGTGCTGAGGGCGAGTATTTTTATGACCCAAGACCTCGCCGAAGAGGCTCTAGTAGAGGCCATGTTGGCCTATCAGATGGATATTACCTATCTGCCTATCTATTTGATTCTAGGGGAAGCCTACTTAGAGAATGATCAACCTGAAGAAGCGCTGAACTTTATTCGAACCTATGGTTTATATGATTCAGAGCAGCCTGCATACTGGACTTTGTTAGGCCGCGCTTATTATGCGTTAGGCGAAGATTACCACGAAGCGCTCTTTGCCCTCGATCAGGCTCTGACGATGGATGCTGAAGGGGCGATGGCTTTGCATTATCGCGGCCTGGCAGCGCTGGCCGTTGGCGATGCCAAGCAAGCGGTCAACGATCTTTTTGAAGCTCGTAATCTCGCCCCCGATGATTTTGAGATCGGTTTACATTTCGGTTTAGCGCTTTGGGCCAATGGCAACCCATCTGATGCGTTTGCCCAGGTGAATGGCACCAAAGATCTGGTAAATACCGATAGACAACTAGCAAAGCTCTATTATTACCGGGCACAAATTGCGGCAGAATTGCAAGAACCTCAACGGGCCGATTTGGATTTTCAGGCGCTGCTTGATCTCCCTGAAGATGTCATGCCCGCCGAGTGGCGCGCCGAGGCCGAGTTTTATTTAAATCCGCCTACCGCAACACCAACGGCCTCATCAACGCCGCTGCCCTCCCCAACTCTCATGGATTCTCCTACGCCTACCCCTGATAGCTAGGATATCATGGGGGGACGTGGAAAGATCTGCTACTTTGAGTAAGTCCTAAACCAAAAGAGGACGCGCATCGTGGGCAGGTTTCTCAAAAGCGTAGTTCCGAAACGATTATCTTAATGAAGGCTATTCAACAAGAAAGGCGTTTGTATTATCGGGTGTTGGTAATTACCCTGGGGGTAATTATCCTGGCGCTGAGTGTATTGTCGAGTGAATTTCAAGAAATTCACTTCTGGACTGCGCTGGGAGCGGCTGGATTTATAGCCTTCTTGATTAATTTCCCAATCAGCATTTTCTTAAGCGAACTGACCCTTACGTCGGTGATTGCGCTGGGAAGCGGGTTTGTTTTTGGGGCATCGAACTCGGTGTGGGTTATCGCGGCAGGTGTGCTGGCCGGGTTCAGCATCCGCCGGATATTAAAGCCTGGATCGACGCAGATATGGACGCGGCGGCGTGAATGGTGGTTCGATATGGGGTTTGAGATGGGCATCAACGTCATCGCGCTGGCAACTGCGCTGACGATATTTGGTGAGTTCGACGCCGCAATGATGGCGATCCCATCAGACCAGCTCTGGGCTGTGGGGACCTCAATTGGGTTTGTCTTTGTCATCACGCATGGCCTGCTCTTTTGGCTGGATGGATATTTCTTGTGGGGCTACGCACTGATGAAGGATCGCGGCGATCTGGTTTTGTTGGCAATCATTGAATTATTGCCAATCCCTTTGGTGCTGATTGCCATCGAGTCCTATCCGATGATTGGCCCGAAAATTTCAGTCGCCCTGGGAGGCATTCCCGCCATTATGGCAGTTTTGTTGTATGGCGTAACTTCCACGCGGGAATCTCTGCAAAAGCGAGTCCGCGAACTCTCGACACTCAATCGCGTCAGCCAGGCCTTGCGCGCTTCCCCGAATTTGGATGACCTGCTCCCCGTGATTCAAGAACAGGTGATGGAAATTTTGGGCGTTAATAGTTTTTATGTTGCCTTGCTCGATGCCCAAACCAACGAGCTTTGGTATCCATTGGCTGTAAAACATGGCGTGCAGCAAACTTGGCCGCGGCGCCCCGTCGCCGACCGACTGACAGATCGCGTTATTCGGGATGGTCGGCCATTGAAGTTGACGCCCCAGACACAACGTGGCCCCAATCCGGTGGGATTGCCGTTCAGCGAGGCGATGCCTAAATCATGGTTGGGCGTCCCCCTGGTCACCCCGGAAAGCACCATCGGCTGTCTGGCTGTTTTCGAGATAGTCGGCGGTGTGGAATTCTCGCATTATGATATTGATCTCATGAATACCCTTTCGGGGCAGGTCAGCATTGCCATAGACAACGCCTTGCTGTATGTACAAGTGCAGGATCGAGCCGCGCAACTTGAAACCCTGAATAGTCTCACCGGGAAAATCACGGCCAGCCTGGATATGCAAGAAGTAGCTGCCCAGGTTTGTCAGGCGGTTGCACTGGTGGGGGGCGGGCAGCGCAGCGCCATGTATTTGTATGACCCCGGCCTGGATACAGTACGGCTTGCATATGCCCACGATCTTTCGGCCGCATTTTCAAGCAGCAACCGCCAATTCTCGATTGGCGGTGATCGCCGGGCACGCTGCTTACGGACCGGTGAGCATTTGTTGACCCCCGACGTGAATACGGCATCTTTGCCGCTGAGCATTGCCCATTCCCTGCGGACAGAAGGCATCCAGGCGTATGCGGATTTCCCCCTCCTGACCCCTGGGGGACAGATTGGTTTTTTGTCTGTTTTTTTTGACAAGCCTCACGAATTCACCCACGATGAAGTCGTGCTGTTACAGACCTTTGCAGCCCAGGCGGCCCTGGCGGTCGCCAATGCCCGGCTGTATGCCACCACCGATGAAAAGCTAACCCGCCGCGTTCAACAGTTAGCCATTCTTGAAGCTGTTGGCAGAGAGCTTTCGGCCGCGACACTTTCAGACCGGCTATTCTATTTATTGTTAGATTACGCCCTTGAATTCACCCATGCCCCCTGGGGCGCGATTGGCGTGTGCAATCTCGATCGCGGTATTGTCGAAATAAAGGCCAAGCGCGGCTATGGCGATAGAAATATCCTGCTTATGGGTACGGGCATTTCAGGGCGGGTGATGCAAAATAGGCGCACCGAAAATATCGGTGATATTTCGGGGGATCCAGACTTTGTCTTGATCCAGGATGGCGAGGTTATTTCTCAATTAAGTGTCCCAATATTGCATGAGCAAAATGTCTTGGGAGTCATCACTCTCGAGAGTGACAGGCCAAATGATTTTTCGCAAAACGAGCAAGCGCTTGTAGAGCAGTTAGCGAACCAGGCTGCAATCGCCCTGATGAATGCGAACTTGCACCGCGAAACGCAGCACCGCCTTAGTGAGCAGTCTACCTTGTATCAAGTAGCCACACGTTTGTCGAGAACACTGGATGCCCAAGAAGCATTGGATATTCTCGCTCAAGCCATGATCGCGCTGGTTGGTTTGGTAGATTTAGGCATCTATCTTTGGAGCGACGACGCTGCGACATTCCGGCTTCAATCACTCGCGCATGTTGAGACGGCGCTGCCATTACCCAAAGAATTGGCCGAATCTGTAGTGGCTGGTTTGTCATTCGGGAATGCCAACGTTCTTGATATTGCAAATGAAGAATTGTCTGACATTTCTGACCTGCTCCTTGATGAAGAAAAACGTTGTGTATTGATCTCGATGAAAACGGCACAAAGACTTTTGGGTTTGGTGGTGCTTTGTTTAGACGAAAGCATGGGCTATTCAAAAGACCTGTATCAATTACTCGAAGCCATTGTGGCTCAGGGGGCTATTGCTGTGCAAACTGCGCTCCTTTTCTCCGAGACGAAACAACGCCGCGAGCAATTGGCAGCTGTTGTCAATTCGGTGGCCGAGAGCATTGTGATGGTGAACGCCGAGGGCCAAATTACCCTGGCGAATCAGCCGATTTACGTTCTGACGGGTATGACACGGGAAGAGATTATTGGAAAGCGTCTGATGAATTTGGCCGAAGGTATCTTAGCAAGGTTAGGTTATAAGAAGGCCGAACTGGAGCGCCTGCTGGCAGATTTAATGAGCGGCAATACGCCCATGACCCCCAAGGAAATCTACCAGATCCCCGACGTGCTGCCCTTGCGCGTATTCGAGCGCACGACATACCCGGTGACAGCGCTCAACGATCAGGCTCGGGGCTGGATGGTGGTGTGGCGCGATGTCACTGAAGAGCATCAAGTTAATCAAGAGCGCGAGGCCATCGCAGAAGCGCTAATTCACGATCTGCGTTCTCCTGTAAGCGCGGTTCTGGGTTCGCTCGATTTACTGGAAGATGCCCTGCCGGAGGCGACCAAAGACGAGACCATAGAGCGTTCGTTGCGGGTTGCCCGGCGCGGGGCAAAGCGTGTCTTGCGCCTGATTATGTCACTGCTCGATGTGGCGCGTATGCAGTCGGGACGCGTTGAACTGGAGCGATCCCCGGTGCATTTGACCACCCTGGTGGATGAGCTGGTATTCGATATTGAGATGATTGCCAGTGAATATGGCATTGCCATCCAAAATGAGATGCCCGCAGACCTGCCGATCGTCTTTGCTGACCAGGACAAGCTCTCGCGGGTGCTGAATAATCTTCTGGATAATGCGGTGAAATTCTCTCCTGAAAACGGACGCGTACTTGTTCGGGGAGCGGTGGAAGGGGAGCACGTCATTATTGAGGTATGGGATCAAGGTCCCGGTGTTGCCGACGAATACCGCACGGCCATCTTCGAGCGCTTCTCACAAATTTCAGGGCAGTTTGGGCGTTGGCGGGGCGCCGGCCTGGGGCTGGCGTTTTGCAAACTCACTATCGATGCGCACGGCGGTGATATTTGGGTTGAAAGGCCGCCCTCAGCGCAGGGGAGTATTTTCGCCCTGCGGCTGCCTATTCGTTAGGGTGCCCTTGCCACACTAGCATCGGATCGAAATGTTGAAATTCTCCGCTGACGCGCCAGCGCAAGTATTGCTTTTGCTCGTTGCTGGTGGCGTGTGTATCGTAGAACATCATACTCTCAAAACGCACACCCGAGGGGCCAATGCGCGTCTCAATATGCAGGTGGGCCACCGGTATGTTATATCCCGATTGCCCGACATACCCTAGTGGCGCTCCGCAAATGATCTCTTCTCCTAATTGCACCAATGGCGCTTCGGCGAAATGGGCGTACAGGTGATAGAGCGAATACCCATCGGGAATTGCCAGCGTCTTTCGCAGTGCTTCGGGAATTGCTTCTGGCAGCGTTTCGATGATGACCATATTCCCATATGGCAGCTTGTCGTGAATGGCTGCGGCCACCTCTCCAGCGAAAATGCTCTGCACCCCCTCGCCGAGAATGCTGGGGCGTCCGGCGTGGTTGTAATAGGCAAAATCAATTCCGTGATGACGCTCGTCTTTGCCGGGCGGGGGTGGCGCATAGGGATCAGAGACGATGTTGGGCAATTGGGGGATGGTGTGCTCCGTCAGGGGTGCGCAGATTTGGGGTTGCGCCTTCGGGGTTGGAGGCTGGCCCGGAGTGGGGGCGCCCACCCCGGGGGAAGGATGTGTTTCCTGTGCGGGTACTGGCGTCGCTGTCAGGGTGAGATGCGCTCCAACGGTGGCATCAATCGCTGGGGCTGTGACGACATTTTCCCCCTCAGAAATTGCGCAACCGGTCAGGGCCGCGATTAGCAAAATAGATGTCAGCAGCGTTGGCATTCGCATGGCGTAATTGTATCGTCAAAATGCTTGCACGTTCATCGAGAATGGGCTATAATCTCGCCGTTGTCGGGGCGTGGCGCAGTCCGGTTAGCGCGCTTCAATGGGGTTGAAGAGGTCGGAGGTTCGAATCCTCTCGCCCCGACCAAAGTCCTCTATCCAATGATAGGGGATTTTTTCTTGGCGTCTAATAAATTGCGCACTTGTCACAGTGAGAGCCTTTATTTTTAATGATCGTTCTTGACGGTCAACTGACGGAAGAACTAAAGTGGGGGCAACCTTGTTATACGTTTCAGAAATGAGAAACGCACTTGCGCAGGGCGAATCATTTATAATGGGAGCATTCCAACACTCTTTCACAAAGGAAACAAGCATGCCCCTCGATTTAGAACAAATCCGCGCTCAAATTCCAGCTCTTACCGATCCCGATGTGATTTTCCTCGATAATCCCGGCGGAACCCAAATCTGCGCGCCTTCTCTGGCGCGCGTCTCGCGATACTTCGTTGAAAGCAATGCCAACCGGCAGGGCGCTTTCCGTACCAGCCGCCAGTCCGACGATGTGCTCGACGAATCCCGCGCCGCCTGCAAAGATTTTTATAACGCGGCCCGCGCTGAAGAAATTGTCTTTGGGCCAAATATGACCTCCCTGACGTTGAATATCAGCCGTTCACTGGCACACCTGCTCGAACCCGGCGACCGCATTCTGGTGACGCGCCTGGATCACGATGCCAATATCTCCCCCTGGATGCTGGTTGCCCAGGATCGCGGCTGTGAACTCGATTGGGTGGATTTCGACATCGAAGACGGCACCCTCGATATGGATAGCCTGGGGCGCGCCCTGGAGCGCAAGCCGAAGATCGCTGCCATAGGGTATGCCTCCAACGCTCTGGGCACGATCAATCCGGTGCACAAAATCACCCAAATGGCAAAAGACGCCGGCGCGCTGGTGTTCATCGATGCCGTGCAATACGTCCCCCACGGCTATGTGGATGTGCAAGAACTCGGCTGCGATTTCCTGGTGTCCTCGGCGTATAAGTGGTTTGGCCCGCATGTCGGGGTGCTCTATGGGCGCTACGAATTATTAGAAAGCCTGATGGCTTACAAAGTCCGCCCGGCGCCGGCGTTACCGCCGAGTAAATGGGAAACCGGCACAGCCAATCACGAAGGCATTGCCGGAGTGCTGGGCGCGTTGGAATATTTTGAGTGGCTGGGCGAAAACTTTGGCGCTGAATTCTTGGAGCGCTATCAGGGAGAATACAGTGGCCGGGCCTTGCGCCTGCGGCAGGGGATGGCGGCCATCAAGGCCTATGAATACGAACTTGACCGGGCCTTGCTGGAAGTGCTGGATGGCGTACCGGGTCTGCGGCTTTATGGCCTCAGCGATCCCCGCCGCCTTGATGAGCGCGTGCCGACCTTTTCGATCAATGTGGAGGGTTTTCATCCCCGGCAATTGGCCGAAAAATTAGGTGACCGCGGGGTGTATGTCTGGGACGGTAATTATTATGCCCTGGCTGTGACTCAGCGCTTGGGCGTCGAAGAGAGCGGCGGCATGCTGCGCATTGGGGGGGTGCATTACAACACTGTCGAGGAAATTTACCGCTTTGGCGAAATTTTGGACGAGATCGTTGGCAACGGCTAATATGCAATACCTTGACATGCAAAACTGGCCCCGCCGCAAGCATTTCCAAGTCTACAATGCTTTTGATTATCCTCACTTTAATCTGACGGCGGAAGTGGATGTGACGGTCCTGGTCGCGGCGGCGAAACAGGCGCAGATTTCGTTTACGGTAACGGCAGTCTATGTGCTGGCGCGCACGGCTAACGCCATTGAGGAGTTTCGTTACCGCATCCGCAGCGAGCAGGTCGTAGTGCATGAGTTTGTCCATCCTTCGTTCACCATCTTGAACGATGAGCAGTTATTTAGTTTTTGTACGGTGGAATATTCGCCCGATTTTAAGAAATTCCACGAACGGGCGGCGGCGCGCATCGCGACGGTAAAGCACACCCCGGTGCTGGAAGATGAGCCTGGAAAGGATAACCTGCTCTTTATGACCGGGATCCCCTGGGTGACATTCACCAGCATGATGCACCCCATCCATATGTCCCCGGCGGATTCGGTGCCGCGCATCGCCTGGGGAAAATTCCACGATGTTGATGGACGTACCAAGATGCCCGTCTCGGTGCAGGGACATCATGCCTTGATGGACGGCCTACACATCGGGCGCTATTTTATGCATTTGCAGGAATTGCTTGACGGCAGTGCGCAGTCGATAGTAGTCTAATCAGCATTGCATCTTATTCACCCCTGGAAGCTCGTTAGTCTTCCTCTTGGGTGTTGCCGACTGGTTCAACCGCGGAGAACACAGAGATCGCGGAGATTTTTCACACAAAATGGCGCGTCTCGATGAATAAAATTATTAGAATGCTGGCCTTCGTATTGCTCTTCCTGCTGGCGGGATGCAATCTTCAACGACCATCGGACAAAGCCGCTCTCCGAGATACCGTTATCTCGCCCGATGGCGACATCGAGTTGGCTTTTGAACTGCTCGGCGATGCGCCTTATTACGAAGTCCGCTTCCGAGGTCGGCCGGTGATGCGCCCCTCGCGGCTGGGCTTCGCCCTCGTCGACGCGCCACCCCTGGGTGAGAATATGGAGCTAATCGCCGTCGAACGCAGCCGCTACGATCAAACCTGGGAACAGCCCTGGGGGGAAGTTCAATTCATCCGCGAACAGTACAACGAGATGCGCGTCTACCTCCAGGAGAAATCCGAACCCTATCGCCAGCTCATCCTCGAATTCCGCGTCTTCGATGACGGCCTGGGCTTCCGCTACGAAATCCCGCTGCAGCCTGCCCTGGCCGAGTTTGCCATTGCCGATGAGCTGACCGAATTCGCATTTGCCGCCGATCATCAGGCCTGGTGGATTCCGGCTTATCGCGAGAACCGCTACGAATATCTCTACCAGAAGTCGCCGCTCAGTGAGTTGAACAAAGTGCACACCCCATTGACGCTCGAAACTGCCGATGGTCTCTACCTCAGCTTGCACGAAGCCGCCCTTATGGATTACGCAGCCATGACCCTGGCCTCTGACGGGGCGACGACCCTCAAGGCCGATCTGGTTCCCTGGCGCAGCGATGGGGTCAAGGTGTACGCCGATTCTCCGCTCATCACGCCCTGGCGCACCCTTCAGATTGCGGAAACCCCCGGCGACCTGATTACATCCTACCTCATCCTTAATCTCAACCAGCCTAACGCTCTGGGCGATGTCTCCTGGGTGCAGCCAGGCAAATACATCGGCATCTGGTGGAGCATTCACCTGGGAGAGCATACTTGGGGTAGCGGAACCATGCACGGGGCCACCACGGCGCGCACCAGGGAATACATTGACTTCGCGGCTGAAAACGGCCTCGACGGAGTCCTGGTGGAGGGGTGGAACATCGGCTGGGACGGGGCCTGGTATAACAGCATGGATGCTTTCAGTTTCACCGAGCCATACCCTGATTTCGACCTGGAAGAAGTAGCCGCCTATGCCCGCGAGCGCGGCGTGCGCCTGATCGGGCATCACGAGACCGGCGGCGACGTGCGCAATTACGAGCGCCAGATGGAAGCGGCTTTTGCGCTCTATGAAAGCCTGGGGGTGGATACGCTCAAAACCGGCTATGCCAGCGTGTTGATCGACGGCCAGGAGTGGCATCACGGCCAGCACATGGTGACACATCACCAGCAGGTTGCTGAACTGGCGGCGCAGTATCACATCATGCTCAATGTCCACGAGCCCGTTAAAGATACCGGCCTGCGGCGCACTTACCCCAACCTGCTGACCCGTGAAGGGGGGCGCGGTATGGAATATAACGCCTGGAGCGCCGACGGCGGCAACCCCCCGGAGCATACTACGATTCTGCCGTTCACCCGCCTGCTCAGCGGCCCAATGGATTACACCCCCGGAATCTTCAATCTAGAGTACGAAGGCCGCTACCCGCAGAACCATGCCCGCAGCACGCTCGCCAATCAGCTTGCCCTCTACGTGGTCGTCTACAGCCCATTGCAAATGGCTGCCGATACCCCCGAAAATTACGCCGCCCATCCTGCCTTTCAGTTCATCCGCGATGTGCCTGTGGATTGGCGTGAGACGCGGGTGCTCAACGGCGAGATAGGCGAGTACGTTACCATCGCCCGCCAGGATCGCCACAGCGACGACTGGTATATCGGCGCGGTTACCGATGAAAACGGGCGCACCCTGGAAGTCCGCTTAGATTTTTTGGAGGCCGACAAAACCTATCTGGCAGAAATCTATGCCGATGGGGAAGCAGCGCATTATGAGGATAACCCCCAAAGTTATATACTGCGCGCCGAGCCGGTGACTCAAAACTCGGCCCTGGCGTTGATCCTGTCCCCGGGCGGCGGATGCGCCATCCGGCTGACGCCCATTGTTGAGGAAAGCCTCGTGAAGGTGATCCCCATCGAGGGAGTCCTGACCGACCCCTTAGCCGAACTCTCCGGTTTGGCATGGTATGGCGATCAACTGATCTTGCTGCCGCAATATCCCGACCGCTTCCCAACGGATAGCGGCGCGAGCCTTTTCTCAATCTCTAATGATGCGATCGTGGCCTATTTAGACGGCGATTCATCCGCAGTAATTGAGCCGCAGCCGATTGCCTTCGAAGCCCCCAATTTCGCCCAGAGCATTTCCGGCTTCGAAGGTTTCGAAGCCATCGCCTTTGCTGGCGAGCGCGCTTTCCTGACCGTTGAAGCCAGCCCCGGAGATGCGATGATGGGTTACCTGGTTGCGGGGAAAATGGCTGCCGATGGGAGCGCACTTCATATTTCTGGCGATGTTTTGAGTGAAATTCAGCCCCAGGCCGCGCTGGAAAATTTCAGCGATGAAACGTTGATTGTCCAGGGAGATCGAGTTATTACCCTCTACGAGGCGAACGGCGCCAATGTTAACCCGCAGCCATTGGCGCACCTTTTCGATGAGCGGCTTCAACCCGCCGGGAGGCTGCCTTTCCCGAACATCGAATACCGGATCACCGATGCCACGGCGCCCGATGCCGAAGGCCGCTTTTGGGTAATCAACTACTTTTTTCCCGGCGAAATCTTCAAACTCGATCCGGCGGCAGATCAGCTGGCGGCGCAATATGGCCTGGGCTTTAGCCACGCGCAATCGCCGATCGTTGAGCGGCTGGTTGAATTTCAGATCACAGCAGGTGGCATCATTCGTACCGACACCCCGCCGATACTCTTGCAATTGATGGAGGATGGTTCCGCCCGTAACTGGGAAGGAATAGTGCGCCTGGATAAGCGAGGTTTCTTGCTGGTGACCGATAAATACCCGGAGACGATCCTGGCCTTTGTTCCACTACCCTGAGGGGAGATTTACATACGACCAGGAAGCCGGGAAAACCAAGACGCAGATTGAGGCTGATGGTCGCTGACAAAAAAAGTGAAGTCGAAACAAAAATCATGGTTATCTGCGTAAATCAGCGTCCAAGACAAAACGTGTCAGGTAGTTAGATTCCTACATAAATTGGAAGAAATCTAGGAAGTTCTAGTTAAAAGCTGTCCGTAATCCACGGCTTTCTTAAATTTGTGCTATACCAGAAATTTACCGCAGAGAACGCCGG
>CAYFMI010000073.1:0-20890 GCA_964344175.1 uncultured Anaerolineales bacterium | reverse complement strand
TGGAATGAGCTTTCAGATATTTGGGCACGGCGCAACACAGCCCGTACGCGCGCCAATAACTCGGTCACCGAATAGGGCTTGACAATATAATCATCAGCCCCCACATCCAGGCCGCGCACTCGATCGCGCTCATCCCCTCGGGCTGTCACCATAATGATGGGTACGCTTGAAAATCGTCGAATGCGCTCACAGGCGCCAATGCCGTCTAAAACTGGCATCATGACATCGAGTAGAACTAAATCGGGGCGTTGCTCATCCACCATGCTGACGGCTTCTTGTCCGTTGCAGGCCGTAAATACCACGTAACCGGCGCTCACCAGGTTGGCTTCCATCAAACGCACGTAGCGAGGCTCATCATCCACTACAAGTATTCGAGCGCTCATCCTTTGTCCTCCTGTTGCTGGTTCGATCGTTTTCGAGGCAGCAGAATGTGAAAATCCACGCCTTCGCCCAATGCTGATCTCGCATAAATTCTCCCACCATGGGCTTGAACGATCTCATGACAAATATACAATCCCAGTCCCGTTCCGGTGGCACGGTCTTGATGTTCGGGCAGCCGGTAAAACCGCTTAAAAATATCCTCTAAATGCTCATCTGGGATCCCAGGCCCCGTATCACTGACTACGATAAGCGCCCAATCCGATTCCCATTGCAGTGTTATTGTAACATCAGATCCGGGAGCATATTTGGCGGCGTTATTGACTAGATTATCCAGCACTTGCACCAGTCTGGCGGAGTCGGCATAGATTGTGTTTGACGATGGCTTAAGATCCACCAGAATTGCAATATCCAAATTTCCGGATTGCATACGCTGCGCGAAATCCTGCAACAACGAGGAAATGCGCACATCTTGAAACTCCATTGGAAGAGTACCAGCCTGAAGCCGGGAAGAATCTAATATCTGGTCGATAATCTCTGTCAACCGGTCGGTTTCTTCATCAATAATCGAGAGAAATTCTCGCCGGGTTTGCGCATCCCAGTTCGCATCTTCGCGCAATAATGTTGTCGCATACCCCTTGATAAACCCCAATGGCGAACGCAGTTCATGAGAAACGGTTGAGACAAAGTGTTCTTGCAAACGCGCTAAACGCCGATCCGCTTCTAGCAAGGCCACCCGCTCTACCAGGTGGCGACGTTCGAGTAACTGCTCCACCAGTTCGGCAATCAGATGAGCAAAATCAATTTGTTTTGGCAAAAAGGGAGGGCCGCCAAATCGAATAAAGACCAGAACTTTCGACTTCTCATCCTGGGCTTCGAGTGGAATGCCTAGAAAATCTCGGCGGTTTAGCCTGACATCTGCGTCAGTGAGAGAATCTGATTCGCCCTCTTCGCAGCGCACAACCGTACTCTGTGTGTGGATGACCTCATAGGCAATCGTCTCTCCCCAATCCATTTCTGCGCCAACAGAACGGCCTCGGCCAATAGAGCGCGCATAGGTAGGAGCAAGCTTTTGATCTTCATGCAATTCATAAAGCACAATATTGTCGAAAATAAAGGCGGGGCGGGCGAGACGAACAATTTCTCGCAATGCTGTCTCCGACTCTTGGAGCTGGATAATCACACGCCCAATTTCATAGAGGGCTTTATATTCCTCTGGACGCAATTGCTCAACCTGAGTTTGATATTGAGACATGCAGAAAACCTTATCGCTTAGGTTCCATCAGCTAACGACAAAGCAAATTCGAAATAAGACCCTTCCCCCTCTTTTGAGCGTACGGTAATCTCTGAACCATGGTCTTCTACAATTTGACGCCCCATGGACAAGCCCAGCCCCGTGCCCCCATATCGGCGAGTAGATGAGCTATCTAACTGGTGGAATGGCTCAAAGATTTCGGTAAGCCTACTTGCCGGAATACCAATGCCGGTGTCGTATACATAGAGTTTCACGCAACTATTTTCAACGATAGCCCCTACTTGAACAAGCCCCCCGGCAGCGGTGAATTTTACAGCATTATCAATCAGATGCTGCATGACCCACGGCAATTTTTGACAATCAGCCTGAACCCTGGGTAAGTCAGGCGGAATCTTGGATTGAAATTCGAGACCTTTCTCACTACATTGAAAACGGGCCTTATCCATCACGCCTTGTAAAACTTCTGGCAAATCTACGGCTTCGATCTGAATTTCCAGATTTCCGCGTGAATACGCCGAAAATTGAATCAGATCTTCGATCAGATTCCCTAATCGCGATTCGGCTTTCGACATCACCCGAATAGCATCGGCCTGTTGAGGGGTTATATCACCCAGGGCTTCTTCCCCCAATAATTCCAGATACCCTTTTAAATGTGTCAGCGGCGTCCGCAATTCGTGGGAAACATTCGAAATAAAATTCGATTTGAGCTGGTTCAATTCCGCCAACCTGCTCAAGGCTTGTTCAAGCTCGGCTGTCCGTTCACGAACCCGATTTTCCAATTCTTCATTTGCCTGATGCAAGGCCGATTGCAGCGTAAGGATCTGTTCGGTAATTGCCTGGTCGAGTACTTCTCGACTGATTAAGTCCAACTCAAGCAACGCCTGCCCAATCAACTTTGTTTGGCCGCTCTCCTGCATCTGCCGCTGATACGCCAAAGCCTGCAATAATTCATCTGGGGACAGGTAATTTCTTTCAATAAGGTAATCGCCCAAACGAGGTACAAGGACTTCTGGGGATAGATTCATTTCGGGGATGCTGCCAGGCGAGATAGATAGTTCGCGTTCGGCAAGCACAGCCGCCAAAGCCAGGTTGACCCCACAATTTTCACAGGTATTCGTTTGAGAATCGACCGTCTGATTACATATCGGACAAGAAACTACCTTCGTTGTCATCATGAGCTTACATTCCCCTCTCCATCAAATAATGGTCTGAAATCATATTCAAATCCTGATATTCACCAATGCTGTAACCGATAGATGCGTTGCGAATCTGGCATTGAGAAGCTGAGTTTTTGCGAACTGAGCAAGTTCATTAGGGATCTTGCCAGTCTGAAAGTTACTCATTCTTCATATACATTCTTTCAAGCTAAGGCTTCATTATCATATCCTTTCTTGACGGATGTGACAAGTGCATCTCCGCGTGCAATCCGACCCTGGAAAAAGCTCTCAGCGCATTGTGGAAACACGATCCTTGTTAAGTGTTTGTAAGGCAAAACGAATCTGTTTTGCGTCATAATTACGGCACACAATTAGCGGAGGTAACTTGGTGACGATCAAAGTACTTATCATAGATGAGCAGCCTGAAGTGAAAGAACCCTTCAGTGACTTAAAGAAACGTGGTTTTCACATCCATATTATTCACAGTTGCTCGACGACATTGAGTGTTTTACAAACTATCGAACCTGATGTAATTATCATCGATTCCCCGCAACCCGAACAAACGCGCCAACAACTTTATGCGAATATCCGCGCCGCCAGTTCAGCACCTATTTTGGTACTCTCGGTCTTAGATGAACCCGGAATTGTTGAGAAAATTCTCGATCGAGGCGCCGATGAATACCTCATCAAACCCGTTTCTCCAAATTTATTAACAGCCCGCATCAAGGCCCTGGCCCGACGATCTTATTCATCGTCCGAAGCCCGATTTTCAAACAAGCATATCAAAACATCCATCCTCCCCGGATAATGCCCCCCACGGTTTGAAAATCAGCTGAGCCGCAGTCGAGAAACCGCGTCCCATATCTGTCCATCACGAGAATACGCTAAGGCCCCATAAATAGTTTTTTGATGTAAAATTGGGGCAGTGTAATCTTTATTTTTCAAATTTGCTTTTCGTTGGAGGATCACTGTGACAACCGCTCAATCTCCCGACTTGTCTCTTAAGAAATTTCAAGAAAATCCGCGTGTGCGCGATGTTCGCCTGATCGTCTCAGCCGATGCTTGCCCGGTTTGCGCTGCCCATGAGGGCACCTATGAAAAAAACGAAGCCCCATCGCTTCCATTAGAGGGTTGTTCTCACCCGCAAGGATGTCGTTGCTTCTATGAACCGATGCTAAATGAGTTGTACCCCTAGAGCAAAAAAGAGAGAGCGGAGTGTGACACACTCCGCTCTCTCTTTTTTGCTGTACTATTTGAGGCCGTCAATATATTCCCTGGCTGCTTCAAAAGCATCATCCCTTGTTTGCACCTGACCGGCAGCCTGACCCTCGCGCACGAACTCTAGAATATCGCCAATTTGAGGGCCTGGTGCAAGATCAAATTGACGCATAATTTCATTGCCATTAATCAACGCGGGGGGACTAACCCGGCTTTCCCGATGCTCCCACCAGGCTTCTAACAACCTGCGTGCTACATCCAGTTGTTTCTGCCATCGTTCCGGTGGGAGGGTTGGCCCATAGGTTGCCAATAAGTCGGCCAAGGAGAGCAATACCACCGCTGGGCCGGTTGTTTTAGTATCACGGAAAAAGCGGTACACGGCACGCGCGCTCAACGAATTTGGATCATTGGCTAGCAGCGTTGGCCGCATATGATGATAAACCACCATTTCAAGCCATTGAATTTCATCATTACTAAAATGCAAAGCCTTGCCCCGCTGAGCCGTGATCTGTGCCCCAATATGGTCATGCTCGAAAAAGCGAATTCGACCGGTCTCAGTTTCGTAGCGCTGTGCGGCGGGCTTGCCAATATCGTGATACAGGGCAGCAAAATACAGCAGTGCGCCCAAGCTTCGCTCTGGGACCAATTCTGTCGCCAGGTATTCCGCAATCTGCTGACGGTATCGGCCTAAACACATCACGGCCAAACCAAAAACTAAATTGCCCGAGGCTTCGGGATCATGCTCTCTCCCTAGAACTTGCAGCAGGCGGGCCAATTGTGCAGCCGTATCCAGCGTATGTTGCCAGGCATTTTGCGTGTGCGGGGGCGTTTGCTCTACTCCCTTGAGCCTCAACAATTCTGGGAGAATATGCGGCAGCACCCCTAACATGTCAAGAGCCTGAATTGATGCAGCCAGACGCGGGGCTGTTAGAATGTTGAAAATTTCATCCCGCAATCTTTCGGGGGATACCTTTTCAATCTCCTTAACTGCAGCGTACATGGCCTGACGTGTTTCGGGAAGAATTTTCATCCCATAAACCGCCGCCATGCGTATGGCCCTTAACACCCGGACCGAATCATCCCCAAAGGCCCCGGAGGAACAGGCCCGCAAGGTTTTCGAATGCAGATCTGCCGCGCCGCCCATCGGGTCGAGCAAGGCCTCGGGCTGGCGTAAATCCAGCGCCATCGCATTAAGCGTGAAATCACGGCTTGCTAAATCTTCTTCCAGAGTTTGACCGCGCAAGGCCGCAAAATCTAGAATTTGGCGGCGGGATCCCTCATCGGTATACACTACCCTCCCAATGCCGCGCGCCGCATCCATTGGGTAATAGGCTGCATCCAGCGCGTTGGCAACTTTCCGGGCTACTCGCAAGGCGTCGCCACGGACGGCAAAGTCGTAGTCGTGAACGGGCTTTGCCAATAACAAGTCGCGCACTGCACCGCCCACCAGATATACGACCGCATCGTCGGGAAGCGCAGTTTTCACGCTTTCGAGCAACGGTGAAAGCCCTAACGATGTTGTCATTGGCACGTAAATCACCTCCGGTTTTTCTTTGTAACGGGCTGCCTTAGCGGCTTGCAGGGCTTGCTGCGGCGTGCCCCCCTGGGCAACAACCTTCCCTGTCAGGCGCGCTACCCAGCGCCCCGCATAGGGGGCAAGATCATCTTCAAATTCAGCTGCCCGCCCAGAGCTTCCCATCGTTCACCTAATCTGGCGGGTTGAAGCGGTCGGTATTGACCACGCCCACAAATGGCAAATCTCGGTAGTATTCATCCAGGTCCAACCCATAGCCAAACACAAATTCATTGGGGATCACAAAACCGCAATAATCAATCGGCACACTGACTTCGCGGCGATCGGCTTTATCGAGCAGCGTGCATACCTTTAGGCTGGCGGGTTTGCGTAACGACAAAAGTTCTAGCACCGAAGCCAGGGTATGCCCGCTATCGACAATATCTTCCACCAGGAGCACATCTCGCCCTTGAATATCATCCTTGAGATCCATAGTCAGGCGCACCTGGCCGCTGGATTGGCGCGCCCCGGCGCCGTACGACGAAATTGCCATAAAGTCGATGCTATGAGGAACCGAAATTTGACGCATGAGATCGGTGAGGAACATCACCCCGCCGCGCAGAATGCAAACCAGGTGGAGGCTCTTGCCTTGAAAGTCGCGGCTGATCTCTGCCCCCAAAGTTTGAATGCGCTCCTGAAGTGTGTTCTCGTCAATAAGGATTTTTTCTAAAAATTCTCGATAGTCTCGCATGACTACTCCCTGTCTCTACGCTCCCGGAACTTCATGGTGTTCGCGGCAACGGGCTTCGTACATTTCATCGGCGCCGACAATCACAACCGGGTCATGATAGCGCGCCGGCGCGCCATCCACCAGACGTTGGGTGCGCGAAGCCGGTTCTCCGCAAATCATGCAAATGGCGTGGAGTTTATCCACTCGCTCAGCTTTCGATAAGATGATCGGCATGGGGCCAAAAGGCTCGCCGCGAAAATCCATATCTAACCCGGCAACAATGACGCGTAAACCTCGATCGGCCAGTTTTTGAACAATGACAGCAATTTCATCATCGAAGAATTGTGCTTCATCCACCGCCACAACGGTGGTCCCCTCGCGCAGTTTTGCCAAAATTTCGCCCGCCGATTGGATTGGTTCCGCATCGAAATTCAGGCCATTATGCGAAGTGACCTTTTCTTCGGCGTAGCGATTGTCAATGCCTGGCTTGAATACCTGCACCTGTTGTTTGGCAATTGCCGCCCTGCGCAACCGACGGATAAGTTCCTCGGTTTTGCCGCAAAACATGGAGCCTGTAATGACTTCCAATGATCCGGTGTGATGCTTCATAAACTCCTCGATTTTAGACGAAAGAACAGAGACGAAGAAAACTCAAATAATATAAAACAGGCAGATACATAGTATCTGCCTGTAAGTTTACTTCAAAATGGTCGCAGCGCAAGTTTTACGCCGAAATCACATCCGCGGCTTCGGGCAGTTCGTAGCCCATACGGCGCAGGGCTTTTTTAAGATCGGCCAGGGATTTCCGCCCAAAGCCTTTGATCTCCAGCATGGCGGCTTCGCCCGATTCGAGGCGATCTAGCGCGTGCCCAACCTCGGTGACACCTGCATCGGCAAGCGCTTTTTCGGTGCGACCGCCCAACTCTAATTCGGTGATCGGGCGCACGGGGGAAGTGCGCTCATCGGCGGCAGCTTTTTGATCGGCCAGATATTCTTCGCGCGCCTGAAGCTTCTTCATAAAGCGGTCCACCTGACCCTCGGTGTCAACAATGCGCTGCTCACCAGTGTAGAAAGGATGGCACTTGAAACAAATATCGGTGCGAATTTCTTCTTGCGTAGAGCCGGTTTTCCAGGTGTTGCCGCAGGCACAAACCACCGTGGCTTCCGGAAAATAAGTAGGATGAATATCTTTCTGCATAAGAAAACCTCTATTCGGCAACCTCAACGCTGACGCGTTTACGTCCATCGCGAATAGTTTCGAAGCGCACAAATCCATCGACAGTCGCAAAGATGGTGTAGTCTTTACCCAGGCCGACATTGCGACCAGGCTTAATCTTTGTGCCGCGCTGGCGAACTAAGATGTTACCAGAGCGAACAAATTCACCACCAAATTTTTTCACGCCTAAGCGTTTTGATTTACTATCTCGTCCATTGCGGGATGAACCGCCACCTTTTTTATGAGCCATGATTCAACTCCCTATTTTACGATCTCTTCAATCCGCAAGCGCGTATATTGTTGACGATGACCACGGGTGCGGCGATAGCGTTTACGCGGAATGTACTTGAAGACAATAATCTTTTTGGCTTTGAAATGTTCTTCAACAGTAGCCTTGACTTTGGCTCCCTCAACTGTGGGAGTGCCCACCTGAACATTTCCTTCTTCAGAAATCAGCAGCACCTGGTCGAATTCGACCGCCATCCCCTCTTCATGGGTCATGCGATCAACTTCGACAGTGCTGCCGGGGACGGCTTTGTATTGCTTGCCGCCATTTTCAAAAATAGCGTAGGACATTTCGACCTCCAACCTTCACTTCACGCCGCATGCTCCGCGAATCCGTGGGATATAAACCGCCGAGGTGCGGGGAAGCTTGGGGTTTCTAATTAAGGGTTATAAACTATACACACACTTGCCCCAGGGCAAAGCCTCTGGGGCCGCAATATTATACAGGGGTTATGTGGGGCTGTCAACCGATTTTTTACGCCTGTGGCATCAGATCATCTCCGGCAAGAGATGCAAACGGCAACAAGACAAAGAATGAACTCCCCGGATTTTTCTCTTCATCGTAGCCGGGGCTTTCCACCCACACCCTGCCGCCATGCGCCTGCACAATGCCGCGCACAATGGCTAACCCCAACCCCGGGCCGCCGCCCTTGAATTTGGTCTTCCCTGACGAATGCAAATCCACATCACCCGTTTGATAAAACTTGGTAAAAATCAAATCGGTGTAGCGCGGATCAATTCCGATGCCCGTATCTTGGATGGTGATCTCAACACCGCCAACCGGATAGTGGGGATCGCCTTTAGGCACTTGCCGCCCAGAGAGCACAATTGTGCCTTCATCGGGTGTATATTTGATGGCATTACTCAGCAGGTGGTGGAACACTTTTTTCAACGCGTCTACGTCTCCCTGCACCGCGGGCAAACGGGCCACCCCGGAGGCGATTTCTAAATTGAGTTGGCGGCTTTTCAGGGCTTTCGCATGCCCCTGGCAAACTTTGCGCACCACCGGATCTAGTTCGACAGCCTCCGATTGCAGAACTAACTCTTGCATATCAATTTTGGCGACTTCGAGCATACTCTCGACAATTTCGTGCAAACGGCGAGTCCCATCGTAGATCCCGTGAAGGAAATCTGCATAATCGGGGTTATTGACAATATCGGGCGCTTCCATCAGCATCTGACTGTATCCACTCAAGATGGTCAGAGGGGTGCGAAACTCGTGCGAGGCAATGCTGATAAAGTCGGATTTGGTGCGGTCGATCCGTTGCAGCTTGGTATGGGCATCTTCCATGGCGCCATATGCCCGGCGAAATTCTTTATTGACCCGCATCAAACTTTCCACCAGACGGGCATTCTGCAGCGCTACCGCAGTCTGCCCGGCAAGCGTCTCTAGCAGGTCTATATCTTCTGCATAGTACGAAGCGCCCGATGATTTCGGCCCCAAGACCAACAGCCCCACCCATTCATCTTGCGTATGAATAGGGACGTATACATCCATGTTGATTTTCGACAACCACTGACGGGTATTCTCCCCCAGCCCCTGGTAACGGGGCAGCATGTCAATCTCAGCTTTGGTCAGTGTCCGGCGCTCCTGATCCCATACTTTTGCTATCGAACTCTCTGCCGGTAGCAACCCATCAAACGATGAATCGCTCTGTTTACGCCCCTGCCGGATGCGATACTGTCTTTCGCCGGAAGCCCCCACTTCGAACTCAATTAATAAAAGCATGCCGCGGTCTACCCCCAGTACATCGCGCACCAAGTCTACCGCCACCACCGAGAGCAGCTCTAAATCTAGAATATTGCTGATTTTCTGGCCGTATTCCCGCAGAATTCCCTTGATATCTTGCTCTTCTCCAAAAAGCAGCCGATCGATCCAGGCCTGCCATTGACGCAATAGCGGATTGACAAAGATCATCAGCAGCAACGCCAGCAACGCACCAGCACCCCAGGGGGTCATCCAATCCCATTGCAACATCAAGGAATACATGCCTAAAAAGCAAACCCCGTATACAACAAATTCCAGCGTAACAAGCACGACACTATTAATCACGCGCCGAAAGGCCACCCCCAAATGGGGCAGCCGGGGGGACAAAGCAACATATGCTATTGTAAAACTCCCCAAGATTTTAAGGATCAGGTCAATACTTTCATAGCGTAAAAATGAAAGTACACTCCCACCCCCCAGGATCCCCAGGGCCATGCCCCACAAAAAAAGACGATTGCGCACGGTTGGGAAATCGGTGTGTTGGTATCCCTGAACGACCAGCACAACCGTACTCAGGGTGAATATCGTCCAACCCAATACCAGCGCGGCAAAAATAAGATCATTCGAGTATACTGCACCGACCCCAATAACAATCAAGCCATCCGCACTCGTAGGGACAAAGTTCATCCCCACTGTGAGTAACAGCCAAACCACACCAACTATACTCCACCGCCAGGCCTGGCGCGTGCGCCGTGTCAAGGCCGCGCTCAAATGGCGCAGGATTACGCTGCACAAGAAGATGCCATACACCGCAAAATTCTCATCGTCCCCAAACGCCATCGGTTGGATTAAATCTACCTTCGGGAGTAAATTCCCCACCCCGATCAACAGACTAACCAACAAGAACAGCAGAACACCACGCGCATATTCCCCTTGCAAGCCGCGCTTCCAAAGGACAACACTCATCAGAGCAATATAAATAATTAAGCTGCTGCTTTGAAGGATAATTGTTGTATCCAGGTTCATAAAGAGTTAGTTCGCGGCGGTACTCGTTTAGAAATCTACGTCATGATTATATCAACTGTGGGTATAATCTTGCATATCAAATGTCAGTGCGGATGATAAATCCCTTTAGATAAGCGCCTTCTGGGAAAGATAATGCAATGGGGTGATCGGGACTCTGGTGAAGTTGTTCCACCATCCGGGCATGGATACCTGCATCCAAAGCTGCCCCGGCGACAATCTTCTGGAAAAGTTCCGCACCGATGCCACCCGAACACGAAAAGGTCGCCAGGATTCCGCCGGGGCGCAACAGCTTAAAAGCCAGCAAATTTATATCTTTGTAGCCGCGGGCTGCTTTTTGAGCTTGCGATGCGGTATGGGCAAACTTCGGTGGATCAAGCACAATCATATCGAACGTGCGTCCCCGATCGCGGTATTTGCGTAGTTCTTGAAATACATCCCCTTGCTGCCAGATGACATTTTCGGCGGGCAGTCCATTGAGAGCGCGATTTTCATCGGCCAACGCCAGCGCATCTGCCGAAGCATCCAGCGCCGTGACATGCGCCGCCCCCCCGGCCAGGGCATTGAGGGCAAAGCCCCCGCTATAGCTAAAACAGTCCAGGACTTCGCGCCCGGCGGCCAAGTCTTGCACCCGACCCCGGTTGATATGCTGATCGAGATAAAAGCCGGTCTTATGACCGCGGCGCACATCCACAAAAAATTTTAGGCCGTTCTCTTCAATCTGGATGCGCTCTGGGGGTTCATTCCCCCGCAGCGGGCCAACCCGCTTTGCCAGCCCTTCTAACTTGCGCACGTCCACATCGGAGCGTTCATAGATACGCTTGACAGCGGTGATTTCGAGCAGCAAATCGGCCAGGGTTTCGCGCCAATGTTCTGCCCCAGCGCTGAGTATCTGCATGACCAGCGTGTCGGCGTAACGATCAACAATCAGGCCGGGGATGCGGTCAGATTCGGCGTGGACAAGACGGAGGGCGGTGGTCGGCCACCTGCTATCTGCTCGCATTGCAAGTGCATCTTCCAGGCGACGCGCTAGAAAAGCAGCATCCACCTTCTCGTCCTCTTCCCACCCCCACACACGGGCGCGAATCTGCGACTGGGGTGAGTATGCCCCGCGGGCCAGGAATCTCCCCTGATGATCGAGAACTTCCACCGTTTCGCCCATCTCAGGCGCTCCCTTTAAGTGGGCAATTGCGCCCGAAAAAACCCACGGATGGCGGCGGAGGAGGGCTTTTTCTCGCCCAGGTTTTAGAATAATTTTATTCATAGAAACAAAAACGTTCCAACGTGAAACGTTACAACGCTGGAACGTTCGAACGTCTCGTTTTCAAAGATCAAATAATGCCGATCTCTTTGCCAGCTTCGGCAATCACATCCATGGCGTATTCGATATCTTCTTCTTCATGAGAGGCCAACACCGTTGCGCGTAAGCGCGCCAACCCAACCGGCACCGCCGGCGAAACCACCGGCAACACAAAGAGATTGTTCTTCTGGGCATGGCGGGTGACGGCGTAGGCAACTTCATCGGCGCCGCACAGCACCGGCACAATGGCCGTTTCGGTGAGCATGGTATCGAAGCCGCGTGACTTCAAACCGCCAATGAATTGCTGTGTATTGGCATTGAGTTTTTCTACTCGCCAGGGTTCATCTAGAATTACTCTGAAGGCTTCTCTGGCTGCGGCGGCCTGAGCAGGCGGCAAAGCCGCCGAGAAAATATAAGCCCGGCTGGCATGGCGCAGGTAGGTTATCAGATCTTTCTTGCCCGCTACATACCCCCCTACCGAGGGGATGGTTTTGCTGAGCGTGCCCATCTTGATGTCAACCGTGCCCCACATATCAAAATGCTCTTCGATACCGCGGCCTGTCTCTCCTAAAACGCCCACAGAGTGAGCCTCATCCATCATCAGCCAGGCGTCGTATTTCTGGCAGATCTCAACCATGCGCGGCAGGTCAATGATGTCGCCGTCCATACTGAAGACTGCATCGGCCACGACCAGCTTGGACGCTTCTGCCGGAGCTTCGGCGACCATACGCTCCAGGCTATCCATATCATTATGCTTGAATCGGCGGAATTTTGCGCCCGACATCAGGCATCCATCGACAATGCTGGCGTGATTGAGCTTGTCCGAAAAGACATAATCACCGCGCCCCACCAGAGTGGAAACCGCGGTCAGATTAGTGACGTATCCCGAAGTATACGTCACCGCGGCCTCGGCTTGCTTAAACTCGGCGATGGTGTCTTCTAACTCGCGGTGCAGGTCGAGAGTCCCGGCCAGAGTGCGCACACCGTGGGTTCCAGTGCCATATTTTGCAACCGCATCCTGAGCGGCTTTGTTGATGCGGGGATGTCCTACCAATCCTAAATAACTATAAGATGCGTACATGCCCATCTCGCGGCCATCGACCATGACCTTCGATCCACCCCGTAACTCGGTGACCGGCATATTGTAGTAATACTCATCGTTGGCCTGCATGCCGCCAACGCGCTCTACCATCGCGGCAACCCGGCGAGCGACGGTATCGTTGCTCTTCAAAAGATCCATACTACACTCCTGATAATTGCAGACAGAATAAAATTGTCTCGGTAGTGTAGTCCATTGTCGGGGAACTGTCAATTAAGAATCTGATGCCAGGCGGCGCAACGCGTCCTCATCAATAACCGACACACCCAGTTCTTGCGCTTTCGTCAGTTTGGACCCGGCCTTCTCTCCGGCGACGAGATAGTCGGTTTTCTTACTCACCGAACTGCTGACCTTGCCCCCCTGTGATTGGATAAATTCTTTTATTTCTTGACGCGTGAATCCGGCGAGCGTGCCGGTAACCACGAAGGTTAAACCGGCCAGGGGTTGCGTTGATTCTATACCTGGGCGCGGTTCTGCCTCCATCGGCCAGATTCCCGCGCTGTGCAATTTCTCTAGAATATGGCGGTTGGCGGGGCGCGCGAACCAATCGACAATGGCTTGGGCAATATTAGGGCCAATGCCTGCGAGGGTTTCCAGTTCTTCAACGGAGGTCGCCGCCAGGGCATCCAGGCTGCGATAGTGCGCGGCCAGGTCGGCGGCCACAACTTCCCCTACGCCGCGCACGCCCAGGGCAGTCAGCAAACGGCTCAGGGGTTGGTCTTTGGAGGCAGCAATCGCTTCGAGCAGGTTGTCAGCTTTCTTCTCGGCAAACCCATCCAGAGCCAGGAGCGATTCCCGCCTCAGGGTGTAAAGATCGGCCACATCGTCGATGATCCCTTCGGCCACGAGCTGCTCCACAATCTTGATCCCCATCCCAACAATATCCATCGCCCCGCGCGAGACAAAATGCTCCACGTTGCGGATGAGTTGCGCAGGGCAGGCGGCGTTGACGCAATACCAGGCCACTTCGCCCTCGATGCGTTCCACCGGCTGGTCGCAATCGGGGCAGGTTTCGGGCGGTGTATAAGGCCACTCATCGCCGCTGCGGGCAGCTTCTACGGGGCCAATGACGTAGGGAATGACATCCCCGGCGCGCTTAATCCGCACGCGGTCACCGATACGAATGTCTTTCTCGAAGATGAAATCAAAATTATGCAGGGTAGCCTGCCTGACCACCACTCCGCCGACTTCGATGGGATCGAGCATGGCGTAGGGGGTCAGCACACCGGTGCGCCCGACATTCACGCCAATATCAAGCAGTTGGGTGGTGACTTCCTGCGCCGGGAACTTAAAAGCAACCGCACCGCGCGGGTCTTTACCGACAATGCCAAGATCGTTGAAGAGTTGCTGGTCGTTGATTTTGATGACCATGCCGTCGATCTCATAATCGAGGCTGGCGCGTTTTTCGTGCCATTGGCTGTGAATGGCAATAGCTTCTTCGATACTTTGGCAGTGAATGCTTTGAGGGACGGGGAAACCGAGGGCGCGCAGATAGGCAATGGTATCAGATTGCGTTGAAGGTTTCGCCTTCACCCCCGGCCCCTCTCCCATTGGGAGAGGGGCGTTAGGGGTGAGGGTATTTTCCCAAGCCACAATTTGGTAAATGAGCAACGTTAGCGGGCGATTGGCGGTCACGGTGGGGTCGAGATTGCGCAAGGCCCCGGCAGCCGTGTTGCGCGGGTTAACATAGGTTTTTTCTCCGGCAGCTGCCAGCTTTTTGTTAAGCGCTTCGAAATCAGAGAGGCGGATGAAGACTTCGCCGCGCACGACGAAATTCGTTGGAACTTCCTCCCCGACCCTTTGGGTATCCCCTCCATCGAAATCGGGGGAGGGGGTGGGGGTGGGGGTCACAGGAATCAGTAGTGGCAGCGCCCTGATTGTGCGCAAGTTCTCGGTGATGTCTTCACCAATCTCCCCATCGCCGCGCGTCACCCCCTGAACAAAGATTCCATCCCGGTAATGCAACACCACGCTGAGTCCGTCGAGTTTAGGTTCGATGACAAAATCAGCCTCCAACACCCGTTCATTCACTTTGGCAATCCGCTCCAGCCAGGCTCGGACACCGTCGGCGTCGAAAGCATTGCCCAGGCTGAGAATCGGCGCGGGGTGCTGCACTTTCTCGAACTTCTCTGCCACCGGTGCGCCAGCGCGCTGGGTGGGCGAATCCGGGGCAACCCATTCGGGGTGCTGCTCTTCGATCTGGCGCAACTCAAGCAAGAGCTGATCGTACTCATAATCGCTGATCACGGGCCTATCGAGTACATGGTACTGATAATTATGGTAGCGCAGTTCTTTAGAGAGTTCTTCTAAACGTTGACGGAGTTTATTTTCAGTCATGATATTTCCCTGTAAACACAAACGTTCAACAACCAACGCAATGAATTATAGCTCAAAACAAAATGATAACATCCGGGTACCGTCAATAAGCACAACTGTTTTCATCATCAAACAATTCCTTCAAGATAACCGTAGCACAAGCCCAAAAACGATGCCTGCTTTTTTGCCACTATTCATGATTGTTATCGAAGATAATCACAAGCATGGAAGTGACAGCCATCTGCGAAAGCACTATAATTGCGGTGATATGAGTTCACGTCAAATTATTGTCATCGGCGGCGGGGCAGCCGGACTGATGGCCGCCGGGCAAGCGGCTCAGCTCGGGGCCGACGTGCTGCTGATCGAAAAGATGAACGCCCCTGGGCGCAAAATTTTCATCAGCGGCAAGGGACGCTGCAACATTACCAATGTCGCCCCACTGCGCGATTTTCTCGAACATTTTGGGGCAACCGGTAAATTCTTGCGCCAGTCATTTCACCGTTATTTTTCCGAGGATCTGCTGGCCTTTTTTCACGCCGAAGGTGTCCAAACTGTCACTGAGCGCGGCGGGCGCGTTTTTCCGGCCAGCAACGAAGCCAGCGAAGTTGTCGATGCATTGGTCAATTGGGCAAGGCGCAGCGGCGCAAAGATCTGGACCGATTCGCCCGCCAGGCAGATGCTCATCGAAGATGGACGCGTGATTGGTGTACAAACCGAACACACCCGCCTGAATGCCGACGCCGTCATTGTCGCCACCGGCGGGGCATCCTACCCGGGGACCGGCTCTACCGGCGACGGCTACCGCTTTGCCAAAGAAGCCGGACACAGGCTTATCCCCATCCGTCCGGCGCTGGTACCGCTCGTCACCGTTGGCGATACCGCCAAAAAGATGCAAGGGTTGAGTTTGAGGAATGTGGCTGTCAGCGTGTGGATCAATGGCAAAAAATCTGCCCATGCATTCGGCGAAATGCTTTTTACGCATTTCGGGGTTTCAGGCCCCGTCATCCTGACTCTCAGCCGCGGGGTTGTCGACGCGCTGCGCGCTGGGGGAAAAGTCTATCTTTCGATCGACCTCAAGCCGGCCCTCGATCATCCAAAACTCGACGAACGCCTGCTGCGCGACATTCAGGCGCATGGCAAGCAGCAATATCAGACCCTACTCAAAGGTTTGCTGCCTCACAAGATGATCTCTGTGTGCATCGAGCAAACCGGCATCCCCGTCGACAAACGGGTCAACCAGATCAGTGCGCAAGAACGCAAACGCCTGCGATTGTGGCTCAAAGACTTGCGTCTGGAAATCAGCGATCACCGTTCCTTTAAGCAAGCCATCGTCACCGCTGGCGGTGTAGATACCCGCGAGGTTGATCCCAAAACCATGCAATCCCGCCTTGTTCAGGGGCTTTATTTTGCGGGCGAGCTATTGAATATCGATGCCGATACCGGCGGCTACAATCTGCAAGCGGCTTTCTCAACCGGATGGCTGGCAGGGCGGTCGGCAGCACAAAAACAGGATGACGACCTAAAGGAGAAATGAATGACAACTCGCCTGGACAAATTCCGCGCCTACCGCCAGAAGATGAACGAGCGCATTTTCGAGATCGACCATCTTGGCCTGAAGCGTTTCTTCAACCTCGATACGGCTGCCTATCGCGACGGGGCGCTGGACACCAAAACCAAAGAGTTACTTGGTCTGGTGGCTTCAGCGGCGCTGCGCTGCAACGACTGCATAGACTATCATCTCGATCGGTGCGTTGAAACCGGTTGGCGTGATGAAGAACTCTACGATGCCCTGAACGTGGCGCTAATCGTTGGCGGCAGCATCGTCATCCCCCACCTGCGCCACGCCGTCGAGACAATCGATCTACTGCGCGCGGAGCATTAATCGCAATCTTCGGCCAGGATAACGCGATTGCGCCCCCCATTCTTAGCTGCGTAAAGCGCAGTATCTGCTGCCCGGATGAGTTGCTCAGGTGTTTTGGCATGAGCAGGAAACGACGCTACCCCAAGCGATAGTTTTCCCTGCATAATTTGGCCTTCGTATTCAATAGACGCATCCGCAAAGGCCGCGCGCAGTTTTTCGGCCCGCTCAGCGGCCACGTCTACAGGCGTCTCTGGCAAGATAACCAAAAACTCTTCCCCTCCAAAGCGGCAAGCCACATCCGCGCGGCGCACCTGAGATTGCATTAATAAAGCCAGATGGCGCAACACTTCGTCACCAGCAGAGTGACCATAGGTATCGTTGAGATTCTTGAAATGGTCGATGTCCATCATCACCAGGCTGACCGAATAATCGGCCCGATCTGCGCGCTGCATTTCATGACGCAAAACGTGTTCCATATAGCGGCGGTTGTATAAACCCGTCAGTGGATCCTGGATTTTTTCGAGGGTAGCGCTCTCTACAGCCTGAGAAGCTTCTCTCAAGCGTACACTGAGCATGCGCAAAATGCTCTGTGTGAAGCTGAGCGACTCCTTGAGCAGCACATAGAAATTTTGGCGGTCAATTTCCATGAGGGCAACAGAGTCTAGCGCTACAACCGTCGCCGACCGGGACGATTCTTCCAGCAAGGCCATCTCGCCCACCGATTGTTCCTTAACCCGGCAGCCTAAGACAATCGGTTTCGAAAGATCCCCCTTTATGACAGCCAGTCTCCCCGAAAGGATAATATATGCAGAATGGCCGGGATCGTTTTCGGCAAATATTACTTGCCCGGCTGAAAACTCCCGTTTCTCAAAAAGGTGTCCCCATTTTTGGTATTGATGATAAATGAGTTGTCCCAAGACAATTTCGGCATTGAGAGTTTCGGGAAGTTGTTCTACGGCAGCGATAATGCGGCTAAGGTCTCCAGGAGCCAATGTAGTCATGGGGGTATTTTTTTTAGACATCGTCATGTATAGAAAATTAGTAGATTTGAAACGGACCGAACGTGCAAACAATCATATCAGAAGTTTTGATATACGAAACAGGAATTTTAGGCGGAGCGTCAATGAAGGCTCCCGCTGCTTGCGGTGGGGCACCTTCATTTCCATGTTACAATTGCGAAAAATCGCCAGCATTTTGAAGGAGTGTTATCATGCCAAAAATTATATCCATTCACTCATTTCGCGGCGGCACCGGAAAATCAAATACATCGGCCAATTTATCTGTGCTGCTGGCTTCGAAAGGATGGCGGGTTGGTGTGGTTGACACGGATATCCAATCGCCGGGAATTCATGTGCTTTTCAATTTTGATGAAGCGCACATGAAATTTTCTCTGAATGATTATTTATGGGGCAATTGCAAGATTGAAGAAGCCGCCTACGATATGACCGGTAATTTTGGCGGTGAACTCACCGGGCAAATCTATTTAATCCCTTCCAGTATCGATGCCACTGAGATCGCCCGTGTTTTACGAGAAGGCTATGATATTAGTTACCTTAACGACGGCCTACAAGATCTGATCAAGGCCCTAAATTTGGATGCCCTGGTCATCGACACTCACCCAGGCCTCAATGAAGAAACACTCCTCTCTATTGCGATCTCCGATGTGCTTGCGATTGTCCTCAGGCCAGATCAACAGGATTATCAGGGTACTAGTGTAACCGTGGAAGTTGCCCGCAAATTGCAGGTTCCCATGATGACGCTGGTCGTCAACAAAGTTCCGAATGTGCTAGATTTTGCAGAAGTCGAAGCGATGGTTCGCGAGGCATATGACTGTGATGTCGCCGCTATATTGCCCCATTCCGATGAGATGATGACACTTGCCAGCGGCGGCGTTTTTGTCACCCAATTTCCCGATCACCCTATCACTAAATCTTTAGAAGAAATGACTACCAACATCATGGGGTAGGTGCTCTGAAGAATTCTCTCGAAAAAAATTCAGTCGGTAAATAACAACTGAATTTTGTAGCGATCGTCGCACTCTATCCAACCCCAATCCGGCCAGGGAGAATCACTCCCACCGGATATTTTCTCCAGGGCTTGCACAATCAGTGTGCGCGCCTCATCGCGGATCTTTGCCGGGCAGGAAATAAGCATCGCTTCAACATTGTTGATGCAATCGCGTGTTGCGGCAATATCTTGCTCACACCATAATGCTTCGGCCATACGATAATGCACCAGCGCCAGGCCACACTTTCCCTCAACTTGATCCTTGAACAACCCAGCGGCTTCATTATAGAGTGAGCGCGCCCCGGATGCATCTCCAGCTTTCAACTTTTGATCCCCCAGGCGAATAGAGGCGAAAGCCGTCGCTTCGTGCTGCCCAACGAGGCGATATTTCTGAATGGCCTCTTGCCACCGCCCACTTAGGTCGTCGAGTAGGCCGTCCACGCCTACAGACCAGGGGTCTGCTTCTGATGGCAGCATTAACCGGCACTTTTCGATCCATTCTGGTGCAGCTGGTTCGCCGGCCCGCCATAAAAGCCATGTCAATATAGCCGTTGCCCCTGGGTCTTGCGCCCTTTTCGGGTCTTGCATCAGCCACTTTCGAAGCATCTCTACGGCGTGATCCGCCTCACCAACCATCGGGAGTACAAGCGCCTGCTTCTTCGTGAGATCAGCCCCACCACCAGACAGCTCACCCTCCGGCAATAGATCCATTGCCTTTCGATAAGAAGCAATCGAGCGCGGATAATCACCATCCAAAAGAGCCGCATCCCCAATACCTGTGAAAATTTCCCGTTGCAATGCCAATACCCCCAAGTCAATTTGCTCGGTTGGAAGGTTATTAATGCAATCTAAAGCCCGATCGTAGGTTTTTATTGCCTCCATGTATGCGCCTTGCGCCCGAAGAATGACCGCAGCGCGATAGGAGCTATGAGATGCCTGGCTCCAATTTTCGGCTGCCTCAAAGTGGCGGGCTACAATTTTTGCATCCTGGGCTGGATTAACAGCAGATGTGTTTAAGAACGCGCTCACTTTGGCATGCAGTGTGCTGCGCTGCGTTTCTGGAGCAATCAGGTACCTTGCTAATTGAGTGTGCAATTCACGTCGCCGCGCGAAGGGTAAGCTGGCATACAAAACATCGCGCACAACTTTCTGTTGAAATGCATAGCGAGGGTCAATGCCCGCCTCAACCAAGGAAATAAAACGCGTCTCTACCAGTTCGTGCAGCCCGCCATTCAGCGTGACGGCATCCACAGATGGCGGCAACAACGCCTGAAGTTCTCCCACACGGAATTCTTCGCCGATGACCGAACCTATACGCACAATTTCTCTGTGGATTTCGGGCAAGTTCTTGAGACTACTAAGAACCATTTTTTGCAAAACATCCGATGTTTGTAATGCTTCAATGACTTCCGCAGTCTGGATCTGCCAGGTTTGCTGGATCCATGCGGTTATTTCGTGAATGAGAAGAGGGTTTCCCTGACTGTGCTGATACACGATTTGGGCAAGATCAGACACGAGTACATCTGCTACCAGATTGGCAGTCCCTTGATGGTCAAGTCTCTCTAAGGTAATGATCTTCCCTGGAATGGATTGATTCTCGACCGGGCGTTGAGCAAGCATTATTAGCAAACCCTCAGAGGATAGTTGCTCATGCACTACCTGCAACAAAGATCGGGAAGCAGCATCCATCCAATGGGCATCTTCAAAGAAGATGACCAAGGGCGACTGCGCAAGCACTTGCTTGAGCAATTTAGTGAGTGCATCCAGCAATTGATCCTGTTCTTTAGGCGTCAGCTTTGATGGGATATGAAATCCCATTTGACT
>CAYFMI010000072.1:6321-21269 GCA_964344175.1 uncultured Anaerolineales bacterium | reverse complement strand
TCTACCACGTGTTGAGACCATTTTCTCTACCCACTTACCGGAAAGTAAAGTTTTACCAACTCTTCGAATTTATCCACATAACTTGCCAGCACTGCAAAAGCCTGTTCGACCGGTTCTGGCGTGGTCATATCCACGCCGGCCATCTTGAGCGCTTCTAAGGGATAGATCGAGTTACCGGCCTTTAAGAAGTCGAGGTATTTTGTTGCCGCCCCGGTCTCCCCGGCTAGGACGCCCTCGGCCAAAGCATTGGCCGCCGAGATGCCGGTAGCATACTGATAGACATAAAAATCCATATACATGTGTGCGAACTGTGCCCAGGTGATGCCAATACGCTCTTGATCGAACTCGACTTGATCGCCGTAGCCTTCTTTAAAGAGTTCGGCGCAGCGATTACTCAAGATCTGCGCGTTGAGGGGGGCGCCTTGCTCGGTGCGTTGGTGCATCTCTAGTTCCCAGCGCGCCAGGGTTGGCATCATGAAGAAATACCTGTGGAAGTTGGACATCGCCTCCTCGACCAGGGCCAACTGGAAGACAGGATCGTCTTGCGTCTTGAACAGGTGATCCCGCACCAGGGCCTGGTTAAAATTAGAGGCCACTTCTGCCACGAAGAGTGAATACTGTGAGTAAACAAAGGGTTGTGTTTGGCGGGTATAGTAAGAATGCATCGAGTGGCCGAGTTCGTGCGCCAGGGTGCTCAGGCTAAAAATATCACCGGCAAAACTCATCATAATGAAGGGCTGCGTATCGTGACTGCCCCAAGAGAACGCGCCCTGGCGTTTGCCCTTGTTGCGAGTGCGGTCGATCCACCGCTCGGTCGTGCAGCCGCGCCGCAGGGCCTCGACATATTCTTCACCCAGCGGAGCCATTCCCTCGGCAATCCATTCGACGGCCTGTTCATAGGAGATCTGGGGCTTCACCTGCATGACCGGGGCTTTGATGTCGTAGACATGGAATTTATCGTATCCCAATGCCCGGCGGCGGATGTCCCAATAGCGGTGCCAGGTGGGTAGGTTTTTCTGGAAGGTGGCAATCAGGTTGTGAAAAACTTCTTCGGGCAAGTTGCTGGGGGCCAGTGAGGCCTGCAAGGCCGAATCGTAGCGGCGGGCGCGCATGCTGATAACATCGCGCTGCAAGGCCAGTGTTTGAATCCCGGCCAGGGTGTTCTTGAACCCCAGGTAGGCATCGGCGTAGTTTTCCCAGCTGGTGCGGCGTGCTTCGCGGTCGGTGTGCGTGATGAGCGAGTCGATGCTGCTTTGCCCGACTTCGATCTCGGTGCCGTCCGAAGCCATCGCGGGCTTAAACTTCAAATCGGCATTGGTCAGATTCGAATAGGGGGCCAAGACAACGCGCGGCGGCAGGGGTTCGGAAAGCAGCGCCAAGACTTCTTCCACTTCGGTTGAACGCACATGCGCGGCACGCTGTTTGAGTTGGTCGAAATAGTGTTTATACACCATCAGGGGAGGTTCTTCATCGGCCCATTTTTCGAGCGTGGCGAAGCCAACCCTCATCAGTTCCGGTTCGACAAAAGCAGTCGCAGATTGAATTCTCGCGACAATCCCCCGCCCCTGACCAAAACGCGCTCCGGCATCTTGGTTTCCAATATCAACCGATGTCTCCAGCCCGGCGTATACCATCACTTTTGTCCCCAAAGTGAAAATCTCTTCAAAAAGATGGAGCGCATCTTGGAGTATTTGAGGGCCATCGCCTAACTTACCGCGATACGCATCCAGTTTAGGCAGCAGGTTTTCAACTTCCTGGTAGCCTTCTTTCCAGGCCTCTGTACTGGGAAAAATGCTGGCAAGGTTCCAGGTTTCTTCGACAGGTACCTCACTGCGCAGGGGTAATTCTGTTGGGGACATGGGCAACGTTTCTCCTATTTTTGGGTTGTAATCGCTGATGCAAAAGGGTTGATAGGCTCAACGATCTGCTTGAATATGATATGATGTAGCCGCGAACCGTAGCGAATCATACCACGTGAGAAGGCGATTATTATCTAAGACGTTTTGGCTATTCCCTATATTGTGTAGCAGTAAATCCACCCCAAATTTTGAAAGGAATATTCTATGTTCTCGAAAATAAAATCCATGAATCGTGAGCATCTGGCCTGGTATCTGTACGATTTCGGGAACTCGGCCTATGCTGCGGTGGTCTTATTAGCTGTTTATTCTGCTTATTTTAAAGGGGCCGTTGTTGGCGGCGCCGAAGGCTCGCGCCTGTGGGGAATCTCAGTAGGTATCGCCATGCTCGTTGTAGCCGTTATTGCGCCGATCCTGGGCGCGGTGGCCGATTTTTCGGCTTCGAAGAAACGATTTTTGCTGATGTTTTCGGCGTTCTCCTGGGTGTTTACGGCGACTTTGTTTTTTGTCCAAAAAGGAGATATTCTCATGGGGATGGTGTTTTTCATCCTGGCCGAGATAGGCTATCGGGGTGGGCAAGTCTTTTATAACTCCCTCCTTCCGGAGATTGCTACGCCCGAAGAGTTGGGGAAAGTCTCGGGGAATGGCTGGGCGATCGGCTCGTTGGGCGGAATCTTGTGCCTGTTGTTGGTGCTACCCCCGATTGTCCTTGTTGAAGGCGACCTGATGGTGCGGCTCTCCTTAGTGTTCACAGCCGTCTTTTTTGCAGTTTCGGCAATCCCGCTCTTTCGCTGGATTGATGAGCGTGCTCAAGCGCAAGTACTCCCGGAAGGCGAAAATTACTTCAGTATGGCTTTCAAGCGCCTGGGTCAAACGCTTAAGTCCATTCGCCACTTCCGCGAATTCACCAAGTTTATGATCGCCTTTTTGATCTATAACGATGGCATTCTTATGGCGCTCGATTTCGCGGCCATCATTGGCGCAGTGTTATTTGGTATGACGCAAACTGAATTAATCATCTTTATGATTGTTGTGCAAATCACCAGCGTAGCGGGAGCTTATATATTTGCCTTGTTCGGTGAGCGCACAGGCTACAAGCGTTCCCTGATTGTCTCCATCTTGATGATGATGGGCGTAGTTATCTGGATGCTTTTCACGAAATCCTTAACCGGGTTCTTCGTCATTGGCGCTTTTGCAGGGTTTGCCCTTACCGGTGTGCAATCGATCAGCCGTACATTGGTGGGGTATTACGCGCCGGAGGGCCAAAGCGCCGAATTCTTCGGCTTTTTCGCCATTGCTGGACGGACATCCTCCTTCATTGGCCCAACCATCTACGGGATTGTAGCCTACGAAGCTGCCCAATGGTACATGAACAACCGTGGCCTGACCGAACTTTTAGCCGAGCAGGCCGGTCAGAAAGTTGCCATCCTTTCGATTGCCGTATTCTTGTTGGTGGGTTTGGTGATATTATTATTTGTAAACGATCAGAAAGCTCGTCAGGCTGCTGTCGAAGCCTCGGCCAGCAAAGCCAGTGCATAGCAAAATTAGCTCTTGAGTAAAAAATAAAAAGGTGCAACGCTCTTGATCGATTAAGAGTAGCCTGAACGGGCTAAAAACAAGAGCGTTGCACCAGAAGCGAACGAATGTCCCACTATCAATATCCCCGCCGTAGAGTCACCCGCTATGTGATGCACCAGTTGTCCAAACCGGCTCTGGCTCTCTTTGCCGATGTGCAAATTCTAGGGCGAAAAAACCTCCCCAAGAAAGGCCCTCTGTTGGTGATTGGCAATCACTTTAGCTTCCTTGACCCGGTGGCCTTCGTGCGTTTCGCGCCCTGGCCAATCGATTTCGTCGGGGCGGCTTTTCCACCATTTGCTCCGAGGTGGACAAAATTCATCACCGCCATGTGGGGCTTCTATAAACTATATCGTGGCACGGCCTCAACCGAAGCCCTGCGCGCCGCCGAAAGGATTTTGGCGCAGGATGGCATTTTGGGCATTTTCCCTGAGGGAGGCAGTTGGGCAACAGTGTTGCGCCCTGCCCGCCCGGGAACGGCTTATTTAGCAGCGCGTTCGGGCGCTAATCTGCTGCCGGTGGGATTATACGGGTTCAACGATGTCTTCCCCGCACGGCTGCGCAAGCGTGCCCGTCCGGCGATCCACATTGGCAAACCCTTTGGCCCCTTCGCAATTCACGGGCGTGGGCGCGAGCGCCGTCGCCAGCTTGACGAAATTGGCGAAGTCATCATGCAAAAGATAGCTGAACTGCTCCCAGATAAATTGCGAGGCCGTTATTCCAGTGATCCCGCGGCACGCGCCGCGGCCCAGGAAGTTGAGGCCTATCCCTGGGACAAACATCCCGAAGGTCAGGTGGATGGCGGCGGGGCGATAAACTAAAACCCAAAAATAAGGCAGTACATCTATACCCCTATTGCTGGTCTAGACATCAACGAGTTAACGATGGCAAATCAAAAATTCCCCCAGCGCGGCCCCATCCGCCTTGTGTTTAAGACGTTAATTTACCTTGCACTGCATATCTTCACCAAATTAGAAATTGTTGGAAAAGAAAACATGCCCAAATCGGGTCCCTATGTCCTGGCGGCCAACCACTTCAGCTTCGCCGACCCGGTTGTGTTGATTCGCATCACCCCCTGGAAGACGAATTTCATCGCCGGGGCGGTGGCTGGATTTGCCCCAAAATGGGCAACGGTTTTCCCAAAGTTGTGGGGCGCCTTTTGGGTGCATCGCGGCACGGGTTCGCGGGATGCTCTGCGTCAGGCTGAAGGCTGGCTCCAGAGCGGCGGGGTGTTGTGCATCTTCCCCGAAGGGGGCGCCTGGGCACAAGTGCTGCGCCCGCCGCGCCCGGGAACAGCATATTTGGCAACACGCGGTAATGCGCGCATTTTGCCGGTTGGCATTGTTGGGTTAGAAAATCTCTTTCCCCTGCGTATTCGCAATCGCCCTGTGGTGAAGATCAATATCGGCAAGCCCTTCGGCCCTTTCGATGTGTCTGGGCGGGGGCGTGAACGCCGCGAGAAACTCGACGAAATTGGGCACACTATCATGAAAAGGATCGCCGAACAGTTGCCCGAGGTGAATCGCGGCCGTTATTCAGATGATCCTGCCATTCGTGAGGCGGCAAAGCCCTTCGAGGCCTACCCCTGGGAAGACGCCGTAGAAGGGGATGTGACCTATCAGATGAACTGAATATGAATTCCGATATTTTTCGTCAACTTCTTACGGCGCGGCGAAAGCCTTAATCAGGGGGCTTTGTAGCAAACACTTAGTACCTAAACATGAGTCACCCCAAATTTAATCTTTGGTGGTATGTATCTCAAATTTGCCCCCACCCCTGGCCCCTCCCCCGCAATTCGGGGGATGGGGAAAGTAAAAAACTACCCCGAATATGAGATTCGGGGTGCCTCATGTTATAAGTTGATGACTGGCAATGCGGTATTTAATTTCTACGCTTGTTTGCGGTTATCCTTCGTCTTTGCTCTCCTGGTCGGCAACGATTTCGGCAATATATTTTTGGACATCCGATTGCAGGATTTCTTCAACCCGCCCGGCAAATTTCTCATAAGCCTGGGTGTGTTCGCTCTGACGTTTGTAGGCCCCGCTGAGTTGGAAGAATTGCCAGCCTTCGCTCTTAAGCAGTTCGACGGTGCCGCGATAGTGCCGCCAGCGTTCACCATAGCGGAAAAATTCCTCAGTCGCGCTGGATATTGCCACAATCAGGCTGATGCCAAACACTACCCAGCGGATGACCTCACCGGCGGTGCCTTCCATATTGTTAATGCCAATGAGGGCTGGCACAGTGACGCCGCCAATAATCGATGTCATTCGCAGCAGGTAGTAGCGGTTGCGCGTGTGTGATGTTTTCCCCTCCATCCAGGTGACTTGATCGAGCCAGCGGCTTTTTAGAATATGTTTTTGGCGTTCATCAAGATTGAGCGTTTCGATTATTTCGCTAAAATCCTGTCGCAGCCAATCTTTGTAGGCGTCTTCTTTTCCCATTCTATTCTCCTTTGATCCGTCAAATAGTTGTGAACACTCACCAGTTATATCATGAAATCGTTACTCGGTTGCGGCCCCTGGTCTTCGATTGATAGAGGGCCTGGTCGGCCTGATGGGTGATTTCCTCGATGGATGTTTGGAAGTCATGTCTCAGTGAAGCAACGCCCACGCTCACAGTAATTTGCACCTTGCCATTGTCCGTATGAATTTCGGCATCTTCGATTGCTTTTCTCAAGCGTTCGGCAACTAGCCCGGCGCTTGCGCGGCTGCTTTCTGGCGAAAGGATGATGAACTCTTCGCCGCCGTAGCGCGCCAGCACATCACTACGGCGCAGGTTTTTTTGGCATATGTGTGCTACCGCTTTTAGAACCTGGTCTCCGGCCATGTGCCCAAAGCGATCGTTGACTCGTTTAAAATGGTCGCAGTCGAAAATGATGATGGCTAAATCGCGTTGGTAGCGACGGGCGCGCACCAGTTCGGCTTTGGCCAGTTCGAAGAAATGACGCCGGTTGAATACTTCGGTCAGTGGGTCGCGCAGCGCCAGTTGGCGGAGCGCTGCTTCCATAGCTTTTTCGGCGGTGGTATCGTGCAGAAGGATAATGTGACCAAGATCGCGATTGCGGATATAGAGGGGGGAAATTCGCAACTGATAGTGTCGCTCACCGCTTGAGATCTCTCTTCGAATTTCGGCGCGCCCATTTTCGATGACCGCCAAGGGGCGATCGCCTTCAAATTCTGGGATCAACTTTGAGATAAGCATTCCGATAGCTCCCCCCGCGCTCACCTGGAAAATAGTCTGTGCCTCGGGGTTAATATCCACAATGCGTCCGGCGGTATCCACCACCAAAAATCCATCCTGCATGCGGTCGAAGATGAACCGGCGCGCCACAGGGCGCAGCTCAAACAGGCGGAAATGGAATACGCCCCAGGCAAAGGCGATCCCGGCGATGACAAACCCGATAGGATCGTAATTGACGATAACATTGGGCAGCCAATGAAACGTATAGGCGATATTTACCAATAAGGGGACGAATGTGGCGATGAAGAGCGCGACGGCCTGTCCGCGGAATTTGTGTGCCAATTGAGCAGCTTCGCGGAGAATATAGTAATCCCCGATCAGTACGAGGATATATGAGTAAGCGACATGTACCGCGAACCAGGTTCCCGGATGCCAGTAGGTATCGAGAATATATGGGCCGAAGCGTTTGAATTCGATTTCCCGTATAAAGATGTGGTGCAGATTGTTGGTACTCATTAACACGATAGATGCAACCGGGAGAATGAAAAGTAGGATCGCGGGAAAAAAGTTTGAAAAATTTTCTTTACCGGCAAAGCGGAGTGCAAACAGCAACCACAACACAGGGGAAACGACTACACCGACCATGCGGATTGTAATCCAGGTGACGACTGTCGCCTCATTGGGCGCGATCATGCCCCCGGCGATTGCCAGGTTCCAGAGTGCCATTGTAGCCATCATCGCCGAGAAGGTTCTGGCGCCGCGGGCGGGGCGTTGCTGCCAGGCATAGACCGCCAGGCCAGATGTGATGACAGTGGCGGCGAACGAAATTACAAAAAAGGCCAGAAGTTGATTCTCGATCATGTGTGTGTGAGTTACTGTATGTTTGCGCTTATGCTTTTACTGGCCCGGTAATTGGCAATGCCGTATGGGAGGTAAAGCACACCGAAAAGGGTTAAAGCAATTCCTTGAGCGCTGAGGAGATACCAGGGCCAGGGGCCGAGGTAATCGAGTAAGGTGGGGATGTGTGGTTTGTGCAGGGTATAGAGATAATTGCTGCCAATACCGAGGTTGATGAGGGTTACAAAGAATAAGTATACATTACTCCAAAGGGCAATCTGCCAAACCGATGAAATGCGGGGGCGGAAGCCCTCCACTCCCGCCATGAAAACTGCCGCGGCGATGATGCTGCCATGCGAGATGAATAACTGCACAGGATAGAAGTGTGGAAAACCATAACGGCCCGCATCGGGTGTTAGCAGGGGTTGGAGAGCAGCGCTGATGCCAAGAAAGTAGGCGAATTGGAAGACGACCCGGTTTTTGGTGAACAGCATAAATGCGCTGGCCCACACAAAGAGCGAACACAAATGCAGCGGCAAATGCCATTGCCAGCTCCACTGGTGATGGATGATATTCCAGGCGTGATAGCTGAGTTCGTTGACGATCAGCAAACACCCCAGGCCGTAGCGGATCTTTTTGCGTTGGTTTAGGCTCCTGCGCTTACCAAAATATACCAGTAGAAATATCGCTCCGGCCAACGTTCCCAGGGCTGCCAGATGAGCAGACCCGAACAGGATGAACGGAACTCCGGTGTAATCTAGAGCGAAGTATTGGCCCACGGCTTTTCTTTCAGTGGTCATTTGCCCCGGCGCATTCGGAGTCTGAAAAATAACGGCGCGCTGGGGTATCGGGTGCGAAACTATCTCAATAGCGCCGCTTTCATGCGCGCTAACGCCTCTTGAACGACGGCGCGCGGCGCACCAAAGTTGAAGCGCACATGGCCTTCACCGCCAGCGCCAAACCAGGCCCCGTCGTTCATGGCGACGCGGGCCTTCTCTAGGAAGAACTGGCTGGGGTTCCCTTCAATGTCGGTTTCACGGCAGTCGAGCCAGGCTAAATATGTGCCTTCTGATTTTGTCATTTTTATGCCGGGGAGTTCCTTTTGGACAAAATTAGCGACATAATCGCGGTTGGCCTGCAAATAAGCCAGCAGCGCATCAAGCCAGGCATCACCTTGTTCGTAGGAGGTTTGCATGGCAATTTGAGCCAATACATTTACCCAGCCGACCAACCCTTGATTGGCTTTTACGAATTTTGCACGCAGTTCATCGTTCTCGATCACCACCACGGATGCTTTTAGCCCGGCAATATTGAAGGTTTTACTGGGAGCGAAAATTGTAATTGCCTTCGCCGCGATTTCTGGAGCCAATGATGCAATAGGGATGTGCTTGCTCTCCGAGAAGACCAGATCATGATGAATTTCATCTGAGCATATGACGATATTGTGGCGCAGGCAAATTTCGGCCATGGCTTCGAGTTCGTCCTGACGGAAGACGCGCCCGGTAGGATTTTGCGGGTTGCACAACATGAAGATGTGCGTCTCTGGGGTAATAGCGTTTTCGAAGGCATCCAGATCAATTTCGTATTGACCGTCCGCACAGCGTGTGAGTTCCATCTCGTGCTGAACAAAGCCCCCATTTTCTGCGACTTTCAAGAAGGGGCCATACGTTGGCGTTTGTACCAGCACACCCTCGCCAGGTTTGGTGACCGCGTGCGCGGCCTGGTTGAAGCCGACCACCACCCCCGGGACGAAGCTGACATGCCCGGGATCCACCGACCAGCCATGACGGCGTTCCAGCCAGTCCACTGTAGAAGCAGACAACGCTTCGGATGGGTAAGGATAGCCAAATACGCCATGATTCACCCTCTCTTGCAGGGCTTGAATCACTGGCTCTGGCGAGCGAAAATCCATATCGGCCACCCACATGGGCAGTACGTCTTCATCATACACGCGCCACTTGGCGCTCTCGGAATTTCTTCGGTCGGGCAGGGTGTCAAAGTCGATGGTCATAATAATCCTTTTTGGTTTGGAAAACGTACGTCCACAAAATCCGGATTGATGAGAGTTCTTTCTTGTTCTCTAACCCAGCGCAAGTGCGTAACTCCTGCCATTAATAAACTTAGGAGTTACGCACTTGCGAGAGGAAAGTCCGAAAAATAGTTTTCGGTAAATTTTCGACGAACTGCGTAAGTCCTAAAACTTTGAGATGGGTAGATCTGCATTTTGCCTGAGCAGTAAAGGGTGTTCAATATCGCGAGATGGCATCTGGCAGAGTGTATTCGAAATGCGTGTCACTGCGAGCAAAGTGAAGCAGTCTCCTGCTCAGAAAGAGATCGCTTCACCCCCTTCGGGATTCGCAATGACGTTGTAAAAGGATTTTCCTGTATCTGCCTGACTTGTCACTACTATTCCTGGGTGGTTATCGCAACTGCCGGAATGATAAAATCTCTAATAAGTATCTGCGGTTTGTGATACTCTGAATCGGGGATATTGGCGGTGATCACTACAACCAAATCTAATGTTGGAATGACATAAACAAATTGTCCTTTCATGCCCTGAGCCGCATATAGTCCATCTTCGTGCAGCCACCACATATAGCCCAAATAGAGATCCCATGGTTCAAGTGGCTCCTGAACCTGGATATATCGTTTGGTGCTGGCGGTGATCCAATCAACAGGGATGACTTGTTGCCCATCCCACTCACCTTGCCTGAGATACAAATAGCCAAGCTTAGCCATGTCTCGGGGGGTCATCGCCATTCCCCAACCCCCCTTGGGTATATCATTGACATCTGATTGCCAGCGATATTGCTTAATGCCCAAGGGGGTAAAGAGATATTGTTCGGCAAAGTCGCGTGTATCCATGCCGCTGACATCTTGGATAATGGCTGATAACACTTGCGCATTGCCAGAATTGTAGAAAAACTCCTTGCCGGGTTCGATATACATGGGCTGGTCGAGGGTGTACTGCACCCAGTCACGGCTGGAAACCATCTCTTCAAAATCCCACTCCAGGCCGGAAGACATGGTCAATAAGTGCTTCAGAGTAATGGATTTTTTAAGTGCATCGTTGTTTGCAAAGCTTTGGCCGGGAAAGTAATCTAGCACCAGATCGTTCACGCCAGTGATATAGTCTTCCTCGATAGCGATCCCTACCAGGGCCGAGATCACTCCTTTTGTGATGGAGTACATTTCATGCAAGGTGTCTTGTTCATAAGGGGGGTAATACGCTTCGAGAACAATGTAGCCATTACGAACAACTACCAGCCCATCAAGGTTAAGATTCTGCTCCTCGATAGCTCCCAACAGATCCTCTAGCCGATCCGCATCCATGTCTTGTTCTTCAGGGGATGATATTTGCCATGCGTCCGTCGGCCAGTATTTTTCTGTGGTTAGAGCGGGCAGTGGATGTTTACCACACGAAATGAGAAGAACCATAATCGCTGTCAAGATAAATAGCTGGATGAAGGTTATTCTTGTTTGGCCGTATTTCATATAAACCTCATCACGTCATAGTACAAACAAAAAGCTCGTAAATTGGGGGTGATTAGGAGGGCGGAGCGCCCCCGTCCCCCAAAAAAAAATTAGGGTTCTACGTTTCGCGCACAGCGGAATCCGATCATCAAGGCGCCGCTCTTGGGGTCATTGAAGCGCCGGTCGGCGACGCGAATATGGTCGGCGCTGTCTTGCCAGGATCCGCCCCGCAATACCGGGAAGCTGCCCTCTTGTGGGCCTTGCGGGTTGCTTGTGGGTGAGTTGGCGTAATATCCGTCATCATACCAGTCGCTGACCCACTCCCAGAGATTGCCGGCCATGTCGAATAAGCCATAGCCATTGGGGGCATAATTGCCCACCTGATCGGTGTCGATGTCATTGCAGTCCGCGTCGTCGTCGAAGCGCGCCCCGTTTTCAGCGCCGCTCTCGCACACGGGCGCTTCATCACCCCAGGGGTAGCGCGCCCCCTCTAACCCGCCGCGAGCGGCCTTCTCCCATTCGGCTTCGGTGGGCAGGCGCGCCCCGCGCCATTGGCAATAATCCTGGGCGTCGTACCAACTGACGTAGATCACCGGGAAACCACCGTATTCGATGGTGCCATAGTAGTGTTGCCGGGAATAGGAGCTGTCGAAGGAGGTTGTATTGGCCGGGGTATCGCAGATGCCTTCATCCACACAGGCAAAGAACTGGCTGTTGGTGACTTCGTATAGGTCTATGTAGAACGCATCCAACATAACGGTGTGAATTGGCATTTCGTCTGCCGCGCCGTCCGCGCTGCCCATTTCAAATGGCCCGGCAGGAACGAGTGCCATAGGGGTGCCAAAACCATCTGTAAAGGTGGTTTCGAGGGGTATTGCTGTGGGAGACGGGATGGGTGAGGTCGGGGGCTGAGTCTCGCTGGCTGCGGGGAGGGGAGCGGCCTCGGTTGGCGGCTGGCTTTCAGCATTTGTGCAGGCGGCAAGGATCAACATCATCAAGACCAACATCCCGCTCAACCAGCATCGGTGGAAGATTGGGGAGCAGTGAACCTTACTCATGATATGTCCTTTCGACTACGAATAAGTTAGCATTTACGCAGTTCGATGAATGATTTCGGGCTTTCCCTGCGTGCGTGCGTAATAAAATGTTCTTCGTCAAATTATAGTACGAATGGCTTTCGCCAAGAGATATTTCGCTAAATGCTTAATCGTTCAGCCGTCCTGAAATAAGCCCGATAGGCCGTTGTCTCATCCAGCACCGTTTTGAGCGTCATGGCGACATCGGAGAGCGCGTAGCCGACCTGGCCGTCGGCGCTCAATTGTAATATTCCCGCTTCAACTTCCCCCTGACTGCGAATCAGCCCCTTTTCCTCCATCCAGGCCAGCCCCAGCCGCACGGTTATTTCTTGGTGGGCGGTCGCCGCAGCCAGCGCGCTCAAATTGGCATAGCCTTGCCGGGCATTCAGAGCATATTTGACCAGCCCGGCCAGACGCGTTAAGAAGGCTTCAGGCTCGTCAAGGCCAGGGTCAACGGCGAAGAGGGCTATCCGTTGAGGGGTGGTCGCGGCCAGAATATCGGCGAACTCGCGCGGGCCGGGCGGCGGGGTCCACAGGATCAGCGTTTCGGCGGGTTCTAGCTCGTTGCGGTCGCGCCCACCCAAACGGCGCTTGGCCTCGCCTTCTGTGTAGAGGGTGAAATTCCCTTGCGCTTTGAGTTGATTCAACAAAGGCAGCGGATGTGATTCCCGGCGGTAGTCCAGTACCTTTAGCGGGGGAGCCTCTGGCGCGACCTCGCGGCTGGCCCCCGCACTGGGGCGAAAATCTTGCCATTCAAGCTGAAGGCGGCGCTCGCCGCGAAAGGTGTTGGTCGTGATGGTGTAGGCCAAATCGAACTCGCCCTGCGGCAGCGTTTCGTCGGCGCCGCGCCACCAGAGAATATTCTGCACGTCCCCGTTCTGATCTTCGACCACCAGCCGCAGATGGCGTTTATCGCGCCCAATCCGGGTATGACGGACCAACCTGAGATTGCGTGTAGCCAGTGCAAGGGGTGGGTTTCCCGCCCCAAACGGAGCCAAACGGTTGAGATCATCGGCCAACTCAAGGGTGATGTCGCCCAATAGCAGATGCGCATCAATTTGCAGGCTGGGTTGCGCGGGCGCATGGGGGTATTGCTCTCGGATGGTGCGCGACAGACCGCGGCGGAAATCGGCAATTCGTTCCGCATCCAGGGCTATGCCCGCCGCCATCGGATGCCCGCCATAGCCGTGCAGCATTTTGGCCTGGGCGGCGATGGCCTCGCTGATATGCACCCCTTCAATCGAGCGTGCCGAACCGCGCGCCGGTTCCCCCTCCGGAGTTGAGAGCAATATAGTTGGGAGGTGAAAGCGTTCCACCAATCGGCTGGCGACAATGCCTATCACCCCGGCGGGCCATTCGGGGTGTGCCAGCACCAGGGCAGCGAAAGTGAGCAGGTTGGGATCGGCTTCAATTTGCCCGATGGCCGAGTGATAAATTTGCTCGGTGAGCAGCTTGCGACGATCGTTCAGCCCCTCAAGTTGCGCAGCGATAACCTGCGCCCGAACGGGGTCTGCGGTGGTGAAGAACTCGACAATGGGGTTGGCGTCTCCCAGCCGCCCCAGAGCATTGAGCCGCGGGCCGATGCCAAAACCAATGATACCGGCATCAATCTGATCGGGGATGATCGCCGCTCTCTCAAAGAGGGCGTGCAGCCCCAGGCGCGGCGTGCGGCGCAGTATATCCAGGCCGCGTTGCAGCAAATAGCGCGCATCACCGCGCTGCAAAGCCACATCGGCGACAATGCCGAGGGCAACAAGATCAAGGAAACGCTCACTTTTTAAATGACGGTCTCCTGCGCGTGTACAAAGTTCTTCAACGAGTTTGTACGCCACCCCTACGCCGGGCAAACTCGACAGCGGATGCTCTTCCGGCACCATCTTTGAGTTGACGATGGCATCGGCGTCCGGCAGTTCGGGCGGCAGGTCATGATGGTCGGTGATAACCACCGTCAGGCCGCGGGCTTTGGCAAAATCTACCGCTTCGTGAGCGGCAATGCCGGTATCGCAGGTGAGCAGTAATTTTGGGATTGGGGATAGGGGGCTGGGTTCCAGGCATGCAGCCAGGAACTCAACCTTGATGCCGTGGCCTTCGGTTGCTCGCAGCGGAATGTGATAACTCACCATCGCGCCTAACTCACGCAGCGCTTCGACCAGCAATGTTGTCGATGTCTGCCCGTCTACGTCAAAATCACCCCATACAACGATGTGCTCGCCCGCAGCAATGGCATCTTCGATCAATTCTGCGGCATGAAGAAGGCCGGGTAATTCACTCGGCGGGGAGGGGGTATAGTTGTCGGGATCCAAAAACGCGCTCGCGGCTTCCACATCGGTGATGCCGCGGCGTACCAATGTCTGGGCGACAAGGGGGTGTCCGCCAATGGCTTCGACTAGCGCTTTGGGGGGAGTAACGTGTTCGGGTTCAATCCACACCGTTCTACCGCTGAGACGCGAAGAGCGCAGAGTGTTGATAGGTGGAGAAGGATTATTCATCAAAATTCAATACGCGCCTACGGATTCCCTGTTTGAGTACAGGAACGTTGAAATTAAGGAGCAAACCTATTTTCCATCCCCCCAGTTTGAGATATGTCAATAGTTGTGCATCATGAATCGGGAGCAGCTTGTCAACAGCTTTTAATTCTACGACAACAGCATTTTCGACTAAAAGGTCTAGGCGGTAGCCACAATCGAGATTATGCCCCTTGTATACAACTGGTAAGGCCATCTGTCTGGCAACGGAAAGGCCGCTTGCTTTAAATTCAAATTCTAAACACTCCTCGTATGCAGACTCTAGTAATCCTGGCCCTAAGTTTCGATGAACTTCAATAGCGGCTCCAATAATCTTTTCTGTAAGCTCATTTGTTTTCATCCCTTTTGCCATTCCTTGTGTCTCCTTCCCAAAAATTCTCCGCGTACTCAGCGTCTCTGCGGTGAATCAAAATTCGACTTCTGCA
>CAYFMI010000072.1:0-6221 GCA_964344175.1 uncultured Anaerolineales bacterium | reverse complement strand
ATTCGACTTCTGCAACTTCATCAAAATCAAGCTCGAAGTTGAAAACAACTTCATCGTCTGGCATTTCCATATCTTCAAGCAAGCCAGCTTTGTCGCCGCGGCTGCACAGTGAGCGGTAGGGGCAGTAGTTGCAGCGATACTCGTCATCTGTTAGCCGGGCGCGCGCCTCCCCCAGACGTTGAATTTCATCAATCAGTCCATGTAGGTAGGCTTCATCTTCGATGAATTGATTTGTGCTGTACTGAAAACGGACCGGTTGGTCGGGGAAATCGGTGAACCAGTACACCATCTTAATCTGATCTGGCTCAATTTTCTGCCCGTTGTTTAACTGGGCGCCGGCGCGGGCCAATAAATAAGGATACACTCGCGTTTGCAACTTTTTTTCCATCCACTCGTGCTTGGGGCGTTTCCGCGAAGTTTTCCAATCATAAATCGTAAAGCCCGGGCCTTTAGGATCTTCGGATTCCCTAATGCTCTCGGTGGTTAGCACTAGGTCATACTTTGCCATAATACGGAAGCCATTCAGCGGCGCCGACAAATTGATTTCGGGCCGCCACAAACCTGACAGGCCTTTAAGACCTGTCAGGTTTATGAAATTCACCCACCAGCGTGTCAGTACCTCATCCCCCTCAATTTGCCGTGCCAATCTCTCTGATGAAATGCCCAGGAAAAACTGATGTGCCAGATGATGGAATTGCGCCCCGCGCTGCATGAATTGCTCACTTTCTAGCGCCGGTTCCGTTTCCAACGCGGGCCAGGCGCGCCGCTGAAGATAACGCAACTGAAAACGCCGCGGGCAGTCCACATAATCTTGCAGCGAACTCTGACTAAATACAAACCCCGTTGGCAGGTTGAATGTTGTTGAATGTTGCCAATTTGTGTTTGTCATTCCTGATCCCCATTCGGCCATTGCCGTTCTTCCCAAAACGCGTGTAATGCCACCAACGGGATGGCGGGTTGCTGCTCGCCCTTACGTCCAGAATTCCAGGTGATCACCAATTCGCGCTGCGCCCGTGTAATGCCAACATACAGCAGCCGCAGCCGCTCGCGCACATAGTCAAGCCGGGCGGCCTCGGTGGCGGCCCCCGTTTCATACCATTCGTAGGCATCGCTGCTGAACGCCGCTTGAAGCTGCGCTAAGGTTTCAGCTTCCAAATTCAACCCCTCGCGAATAAACCACTTCTCCGAAATATAGCGGTCATACGCCATTCCCGAAGGGAAATTGTAATTGTTCACCGACATCAAATACACCCGATCCCACTCCAGCCCTTTGGCCTTATGGACGGTCGAAATCACGACCTGACCTTTATATTTCTGTGGGTCGAAGCCCGAATCATCATTGCTGAAGCCCAGGAAACGGCGCTCGTTTTTGGCAATCACAGCCAGCTCGTCGGTCAGTTCGGGGAGATGCCAGTCCGGGTTGGTGGTGTGCAGCCGCCGCAACAGCACGGCCAGTTTATGAGCAACCGCCAGGTCATTGGGTTCGGTGAAGATTTCTTGCGAGAGGGTCAGAATCATCTGGTCGATGGGCAGTTCGATGGTTTTCTGCCAGTGCAGCAGGATGTCTCGGAATTCTTCGAGTTGCTCCAGTGTTTCGGGGGCTAACTCCCCCCGCAGCGAATCCAGCCAATCGTGGCCCGGCGCGGGGGCCAGAAAATCCTCGACGTGCGCGCAGCCCCGCAGAGTTTTCGCCATCGCTTCGACTTGCGCCCAGGCATCGGCATCTTGGCGCGCCTCCCGCAGCCACACCCGATAGACCGTCGCCATTTTGCGCGCCGAACTTGGATCGGAGAGATAGGCCAAAATATTGCCCAGCGCGCCAGCCGTCTGCCGTGTGGAGCCTGACGAGCGCAGCAGGCTGTCCACCGGGGTGATGTTGCGCTGTTTGAGAGCGTCTGCAAGGGCAAAGCCGCGCATATTGCGCGGCACCAGCACGGCCACGGTTTTTGTAGGATGCTCCGGCAGCCAGCGCTCCAGCGAATCGGCCACAGCCTGAATTTCGGCTTCGGGGCTGAATTTGCTCTCAATCAAATGAATGGCTGCGGGGTTATCCGGGGGGTTGGGCTGCGGATCACCTGCCGGGGTTGGTTCGATATATGGCTCAGTGAGCGCGTTGCGCACCGCTTCCACTGGATGTTCATCCCGCGACCAATCAATGAGATAATTTGCCAGATCCATCACGCTCTGCGTTGAGCGCCCCGAGTTGGGCAGGCTGCGGGGGTAGTCGGCCTGGGCGACGAACTCGCGCAAATATCTGGGGTTGGCGGTGGTGAAGCTCTCGAAAATCGCCTGGTTCGGATCCCCAACCCGCACCCAATTTTGGCCTTGCCCTGAGCTTGTCGAAGGGCCAGCCAAGAGCGACAGAATTTCTTGTTGAAGTTTGCTGCTATCCTGGGCTTCATCTTCGAGAATATACGGCCACTGGAATTGCAGCCGGGCGAGCAGGTCGTCGTCGCTGCGTAAGGCCATCAGCGCCAGGCGGATCAGGTCATCAAAATCGACCGCCCCTCGGTAAGCCAGCGCCCGTTGATAATCGCGGTACATCGCCGCGCCCATCTCGGCCAGGGGCAGGGGCAGCGGCAGATCCTCCAGCTGCCCGGCGATGTCGTCCGGATTTAGCTGCCTGTCTTTGGCGGTGCGGATGAAACTCAGGGCAATGCTCTGCATCAGGTCGGGGAGCTTGTCGCGCCGCACCCACTCGCGACGGTTATCGTCCAACTCCGGATTGAAGAATTCATCCAACTCGTAGGGATGTTCATCTAACCAGGTGTTGGCAACCTGCTCCCGAATGCGGTCGGCCTCGCGCTCGTCAACGATCTGGAAAGCGGCATCCAGCCCCACCAATTCGGGGCGCTCGCGCACAATATCATGGGCCAGGCCGTGCAGCGTGCGCACGCGGTAATAGGGCAGCAACGGGCGCGCTTCAGCCTCGGAAAGAAAGCCATCGATGCGGGTGGCAAAATTATCCACCGCCGAGTTGGTTAACGTGACGATGAGAATTTCCTGGTTCTCATCGAGCGCGCCATTCATGATTAAATCAGCGGCCAGCCGCGAAAGCGTCCAGGTTTTGCCGCTGCCGGGAACCGCAGAAACGCCCATCGTGCCGTGACGATATTGCAAGATTAATTCTTGCGCAGGTCGGGGGGTGAAATCAGTCATTTTTTTCTAAAGCCAACTGCAGAGCCGCGAAGAACGCTGAGATTTTTACTCTTTTGTGAGAGAACTCTGCGATCTTTGCGTCTCGGCGGTGAAATTCACATGCTTCGTATCGCGCGATCCAATGCTTTTATCAACTGACCCTTATGCTCATAGCCTTGCTCACCGAGTTCGCTAATGCCCAGGAAGATGCCTTCCCGGCAGCGGCGGATCAGGCCAGTAGCCAGCATGTGCAGTGAATCTTGGGCGGCGTCGAGTTCGTCCATGTCGCTCCACGGGTGGCTCTGATCCCAGTGGCGGCTGAGAACATAGGGATGGGTCAGGGGTTGGCGGATGCGCTCATGCCAGCCGCGCGAGCCGATATCGAGCCAGAACTGGTAATCGACGGCGCGGTTGCGCATCAAGAAGGTGGTGGCTGGGGCCAGAAAGACCGCGTCTTCCGGCTCCGACTGCCAGGGCGAGAGATATTGCGCGGCGATCACGCCATCGTACACCATTTCGAGATATTCCTTGCCTATTGGAATGTCCTCCGCCGCCAGGCGCTCGCCAACGCCCCAGCGAAACTTGCGCACCGACTCGATCAGGTTGGAGGCAACTTCGGCGGCGTTGTAGTTGCCATAAAAACCGTAACCGTTTTGCGAGAGTATTTCACCAAAAATTCGACTCAGGAAATAGTCGAGTTCTTCAGGCTCACGGTGAATATACTCATCCAGCCATAGGCGCAGCTTCTCGTACGCTTCCCCCAAAACATAGGTGATGCGTTCTTGCATATCGGGGCGAATGTGTTCGAAAGGCTGCAACTGCCCCTTACGGTAGACGATCTCGGTTAGCAGGCGGGCGCGTACCAGATCCAAATTCTCAATCGACTGAATCAGGGCATAGGTCAGGTTGAAAGTCGCAGGCAGCAGCCCCCAATGCGGGTGTGCCAGCGCTGCCAGTGTCAGCAGGGTTTGGGCGGCAGGTTCATCGCGCAATGAGCGCGACGGGCGGTGTGAATAGGCCGGGATACCGCGGGCTTCCAGCCGCTGGGTTAGTGAAAAGCGCAGCGCATCGCTGAGATAAGGCGCTAACACCACAATCTCGCCGGGGGGTGTGCCCCCTTCGATCAGTCCTTCGATCTGATCGCTGACCCAATTCAGCATTTGGGGATAGTAGCGCGTATCGGGGAGGGGGGAATAGGGAATCGAGAAGTGGGCACCCGGTATCAAGTCGGACGCGCTTTCTCGCTCGGGGTGGATTGCCGTTGAAAGCGCGTGCCCAAACGAAGCGATTTGCTCATTGAGGGTGAACGACTCAAGGAAGCTGATGCGCGTCTCGCAGGTCGCACTTAGGTGGGATAATGTTTGGGGGTCGGCGCCCAAAAATCGGCGGTAACCCGCCCCGAGGTCGAAGATCAGCAGCGCCGACTCGAAAACGGGCAGCCACTCTTTCAGCAAGTCAAATGTTACGGGCACGTCTTCTTCCAGATTATCGACAATCAGATGGCGATACTGATTCATCAGGTAATCGCGGCACAGGGCTTCCGGCCATAGATGTTGGGTAAAGGCCTCGAGCTGTAAGGAGAAATCGAGCAGGTTATGCTCCAGGCAATATTCGCGAAACAGGTTGGCACAGGTTTGTGCATCTTCATAGATGTGGGCCTGACCAGGGTCCCCGGCCCAGGCGCTTTTCAGGCGCGGGCCGATCTCGGTGTGCGGGAAGCCCACCAGGGCGGCCTTGTTGAGATTATCGACAATCTGGCTGTACAGGCGGTTGCGCTCAATGGTGATGCCCTCGAAGTACCCCTTGTTGAGCAGCGGGCGCACCAGATGGGCCATGTAATATTGGGCAGTTTCCAGGGTCAGGAAGGTGGGCGGTTGGTCGGGGTGGGCAAAACCGGCCTGCTCGCCAATCAGCGGCCAGAACAACTCGACCATGCGCTTGGCCAGCCCGCCAATAGTGATTATGCTGACGCTGCCGCCCGGCGCAGCCTGGGGACTGCCCAGTACATCGTAGTAGGGCGCGGCCAGGGTGCGCTGCGGCACCAGCACTAGTATGGTGTCTCCCGGCACACCGGCATCGAGCAGGCGCATCAAGCGCTCCACGCCGACAGTGGTCTTACCGCTGCCTGCCGGGCCATCGAGGTAAATTTTGGCGTCCAGCGGCGCGGCGATGAGGTCGAGCTGGTCGCGGGTGAGTGTGAAGTTGGTCATGTGGTTGCGTATGAAATCATAAGTATCCGGAGTTATATGTTGATTTCAAATTTACCGCAAAGAGTGCAAAGACCGCGGAACATTGGCGAAAAAAAGAGAAAAACTTTGCATGCTCAGTATACTCCACGGTAACGCTGTCGAAGTGCGTAAGTTCTCCGTATCGAGAAGTTCGCACAGATATTACCTTTATTAGGGATGTCCAATCTTGGGCATCTGGGTGAGCGCAAATTCCTCCAGCAGCGCCTCGAAGAAGGCCATCTGCCGCGCTACCTGTTCTTTGAACAGCCGGTCGCCGGTGTACGTTTCCATGATCTGGTCGGCGTCGCGATATTTCTTCAACTGCTTGAGACGTTTGCGCAGTTTCTCCGCCAGCACGCCGAAATCGTCCATCTCTGGGGCGCACCATTGCAAAATGCGGTAGGCGCCAAAGCGGTCGATATTGTCGGCATCGGTGACGCATTGTGCCTCCAGGGTGTAGGGATGTTCGAAGTCAGACTTGCCATCGACATGCGAGGCGATGGCGTAACAGATGTTGTCGATCTCCTCGGGGCTATAACCCAGTTTTTCGAGCAGGGGGCGGCTGAGGGCCGCGCCGATGCGGCCGTGTTCGCGGTGATTCTCCATCGGGTCGAAGTGTGCTACATCATGCAGCAAGCAGGCGCTGACCACCAGCTCTACATCGGCGCCTTCATCTTTGGCGATCTGTTGCCCATATTGGGCGACGCGCAGGGTATGGCCCCAGCGGTATTTGGGGTTGTGCCATTCGCTGGGATATTTTTCGGCCATTTCGTGTAAACGGTTCTTCACGAAGTCCGAAAGCGTGGCGAAGCGTTGGCGAGATGAATGTCTATCCATTATTTCTATCACTTTTAA
>CAYFMI010000071.1:0-21744 GCA_964344175.1 uncultured Anaerolineales bacterium | reverse complement strand
AAAGGTTCTTTCCGGCTTCAACTCACTTGTTCAGACATAAGATGCGTTTGCCCTGAAGTTTGCCTGCGGGGCAATCGCATTTAGAAATTGCCGTCGAAAATTTTTTCTCTGGGTTATAGAAGCAAGCTTTTGGATTCCATATGCGATTGCCCTGAGTTTGCCTGTTGAATCCGGTGCGGGGGTTGTGTACAATGGAGATAGATAATTATTAGCAGAAGGTCTTGCAACAACACAGGAATTGGGCCATGCAGCAAGCGCCTTCGAGGTATGACGTAGTTTTGAGGAGCAACCATGCATTACCGCCGTTTGGGACGATCTGGTTTGAAAGTCAGCGAAATATCATTGGGCGCCTGGGTGACTTTTGGCAGTCAGATTGACCAGAAAGCTGCCAGCGAATTGATCCACGCGGCATATGATCAGGGAGTCAATTACTTCGACAATGCCGATGCCTACGCCGATGGTCAGGCTGAACTCATCATGGGCAAGGCGATCAAAGACATTCCTCGCGAAGCGCTGGTCGTTTCGAGCAAGGTATTCTGGCCGACCATGCCCGGCCCTAACGGACGCGGTCTTTCTCGCAAGCATGTTGTTGAGTCGATCCATGCCTCACTGCGCCGCCTGGACACGGATTATGTGGACTTGTATTTCTGTCACCGATATGACCCCGATACACCCGTAGACGAAGTCGTCTTCACAATGAATAATCTTATTCAGCAGGGCAAGATCCTTTATTGGGGAACCTCCGAGTGGACCGCAGCGCAAATTTCGCAAGCCTTTGGGACGGCACGGCAATACAACTTAATTCCGCCCACGGTGGAACAGCCGCAATACAGCATGTTCCACCGCACCAGAGTAGAAACCGAAATCGCTCCGCTGGCGAAGGAGTTAGGGCTAGGATTGACCACATTCAGCCCCCTCTACTTTGGGATTCTGACCGGCAAATACAACGACGGTATTCCCAAAGGGAGCCGCGCTACATTGGACAGCATGGCTTGGATCCAGAATTATCTGACAACCGAAAGGCTGGATGTTGTTCAAGATTTGGGCCTAATTGCCGCGGAGTTGGGCATCACCCAGGCACAATTAGCCATTGCCTGGCTCTTGCGGCACAAAGAAGTCAGCAGCGTTGTCACCGGAGCCACATCCCTGAATCAATTGCACGATAATCTCGGCGCAGCCGACGCCATTGATCTGCTTAACCATGATGTACTCGACGAAATCGAGGCCGTCTTAGAAACAGAGATTGAGTAGTTCGAAAACTCCTGAGATAACCCAAATTGCGGATAAGCGAACCGATCATCGCCCAGAGCGGACACTGAGCGTTCGCCTGAGCGCTTCACGCCGAAAGTTTGTCGAAATGGCGGTCGAAGGGAAGATGATCGGAACTAGACGTTTCGACTACGGCCTGCGTCCTCCGCTCAACGCGAGATCACGCGAAACGCAACTCAGGCCAAAAAAATAAGGAGCGGGCCTCAGCCCGCTCCTTATTTTTTTGGCTGTTGCTTTAAAGATCATCGCCGGGGATCGGCTCCTCGGTGAATTCACCTTCAACCACATCCTCGCTCGACTTATTTCGCAACATAAGTACACCAACCACGATCGGAACGGCCACAAACAGAACACTCAGGCACAGAGTGACAATCCCAGTTGTGATAGCCGCACCAGGGTCGCTGCTGCCGAATATATCAATCTCAGAGTTGGGAACAACCCCGGCCATAACAAATGTTGCCCCTGAACATAATCCGACCAGCCCAGGGCAGCCGCATAGCAGAACAGCAGCCACCGTCGCGATAATTGCTTTTGTTTTTTGGTCCATCGTGTCATCTCCTTGTAAAACAACCATTGTATTGGGTTCGACGTACTTTGATGCCGTCTTCTGCAAGACGAATACCTAAGTGTAGATGAAAATCAGTCTGCTTTCAAGTCGCATTCATCCACGCAGTTGCGCACCCAGCTCACGCTCCAATCGTTTGATAATTTTCTTGCGCAGCTTGGTGGCGTCTTTATCGGTAAGCGTGCGCTGCGGGTCTTGATAGGTCAGGCTGTAGGCCAGCGATTTTTTGCCCATGCCAATCTGCTCACCGCGATAGATGTCGAACAAGCGCACGTTGGTGAGGGTTGCCCCGCCCGTTTGGCGGATGAGGGCTTCAATTTGAGATGCGGGCAGGTTTTCATCCACAATCAGAGCGATGTCTTCGAGCATGGGCGGCTGCTGCGGGATGGAGGTTACCTTGAACAAGCGCGGCATCACCGCAGAAAGGCCCGCGACATCAAATTCGGCGGCCAGCAGCGGGGTTTCGAGTAAATCGTAGTTACCCTGCACCAGCGGATGCAATTCGCCCATAGTGCCCACCCGCTGCTCACCGGCATAGACTTCGGCGCATTTACCGGGGTGGAAGCTGGGGTGCGCGCCGGTCTCGAAGTGCAGATTTTGGATATGCAGGCCGCCTAAGACGCGCTCAATAAGGCCCTTCAGATCGAAGAAATCCATCGGAGTGGCATCGGCACCGGCCCAGTCGGGGAGGGCGCGCGGGCCGCTGAGCGCCAGCACGAGTTGGCGCACTTCATCGGGCAGGTCTTGCCCGTCTTTGGGCAAGAAAATCGGATTGATCTCAAAGATCGCCAGCCGCGGGCGGATGCGGGCATTGCGCTCGGCAATCTCCAGCACAGAGGCCAGCAAGCTGTGGCGCAGCACCGAACGCTCTGGCGAAATGGGGTTGCTGAGTTTGAAATAAGCCCGTTCATCAGCGGGGGCATCTGGGGGCAGGGTGCGTTGCTCTCGCTCTGGCGACGTCAGCCGATGGGTGATCACCTCTTGCAGGCCAAGACTCACCAACATATCCCGCAGACCCTCTTCAATTTCAAGGTCACGATTGCCTCTTTGGGGCGGCAAATCGTCCGACATGCGCGTCTCCGGAATGCGGTCATATCCATATACACGGGCAATTTCTTCCATCAAATCCGCCCGGCCAATCACGCCGGTTTCGATATCCAGGCGATGGGGGGGTGTGGTGACGGCGATCTGCTGACCGATGACTTCGCAGGCGAACTCCAAGCTTTCCAAAAGGTTCACGATTTCTTCGACGCTCAATTCAATGCCCAGCCAGCGACGCACGTCCGCGGGGCTGGTTTCAACGATCGGGTCGGTGGGGGGGAGGGGATAGTTATCGACCAGGCCTTCGGCGATGGCGCCGCCGCCCCAGGCGTGCATGAGATCGAGGCTACGCAAGACACCCAGCGGGGCCAGCTCGGGGTGGACACCGCGCGAGAAACGGTAAGCCGCCTCCGAGGGCAGGTTCTGCGCCATAACGGTGCGGCGGGTGTTGATGATATTCCAGGCCGCCCCCTCAAGCAGAACAGTCGTAGTAGCATCGGTGACTTCCGATTCCAGGCCGCCCATCACCCCAGCCAGCGCCAGCGGCCCGCTCTGATCGCAAACCAGGACGGTGAAATCATCGAGTTGCCGCTCAATACCATCCAGCGTGACCAGTTTTTCACCAGCTTCTGCAGAGCGGGTGATGATCGTCGGCATCTCGGCTCCGGCGGCTTTGGCGCGCTGGACAAGCACATCGTAGTCGAAGGCGTGCAGCGGTTCGCCGACTTCGAGCATGGCGTAATTGGTAGCATCCACAATATTGCTGATGGGGCGCACCCCGCACAAGTGCAGGCGCAACTGCACTTTGTAAGGGCTGGGCTTGATCTCAATATTTTCGATCAGGCCGAGGGTGAAACGCGGGTTGCGTTCGGGGTCCGTGATCTCGATCTTGGCAAATGATGAGACGGGGGACGGATGACGGGAGACGGAGCTGCTTCCATCGGTCTCCGGTCTTCGACCTGCGGTTTGCTTTAGCTTTTTACCCGTAATCGCCGCAACCTCACGCGCCACGCCGATGATGTTGGCATCGCGGGCCATGTTAGGCGTGATGGCAATATCGAAGACAATGTCGCCGAGGTAGTCGACCAGCGGCGCGCCGACAGGGGCATCGTCATCGAGCAAGATAATGCCTTCGTGCTCATCGGAGATGCCCAGTTCGCGCTCCGAACAAGCCATCGAGTACGATTCCACGCCGCGAATTTTCTTGCGTTTGAGCACGGTCGGGTTATAGCCGGGTTCGTAAGCGTTGATGATGGTAGCGCCTTCGCGGGCGTAGGCCACTCTGAGGGGGTTTTCCAACAAGCCCTTGCCTTTGTATTCGTACAGGTTGGGCGCACCGGTCAGCACGGTGTGAACTTGTTCACCATCGTCAAGTTTACACAGCACCAGCCGGTCGGCATCTGGGTGCGGCATCACTTCGAGAATTGAACCGACGACAATTTTATTGGGTTCCCAGGCAAAGCCCGAGATTTTCGCCTGTCGGAGATGGTCATCGCTAGGCAAGGGGTAGCCCACGTAGTGGATTTCTTCCACTTCCAACCCGGCCAGGGTCATGCGCTGGGCCAGGTCTTCCACAGATAAGTCGATATCGACGTATTCTTTAAGCCAGGATAAGGGTGTTTTCATAATTTGTCCGGTAGTTCGGTAGTCTGGTAATCAGACAATCAAAAAAGATTTACCACGAAGGCACAAAGTCACCAAGAAAAAATCGGGCAATTCTTTATGTCTAGTGGTAAATTCTATTCGTCATTTTCGTCCATTGCGTTAATGGCTTTTTGCAGTTCGCCGTTGAGTGCGCGCAGCATTCTGGAAATTTCGGCGCGTGCTTTGGTTTCAACCTCGCCGCTCTCGACGCGGTTCTTAAAATCACCGACTTCTTCTTTGATGCGCTGGCCGGTTTCGCCGCTGTCGAAGCCCTCAATGGCTTCCACGGCGCTTTGGGTCAAGGCTTCCATGCCCAATTTTATGTCATCGCGCAGGCGTTGGGCTTCTTCGCTCTGCCAGGCGCTTTGCAGCATATTTTTCAGGTTTTCGCCCAATTCGCGGAATTCATCGGCGATGTCGGGGCGGGGATTTGTGTTTTCGGTCACTTTGAGGCTCCAAATTTTTTTTACCGCAGAGACACAGAGAGCGCTGAGTTTTTTATGTTCTTTCTCTGTGTACTCTGTGTCTTAGCGGCGAATTAGAATTGCTCCAAAAAGCGCATATCATTCGCCCAGAAATAGCGAATATCTTCAATATGATGACGCAGCATGGTGATACGCTCAGGCCCCATACCAAAGGCGAAGCCGGTGTAGCGTTCGGGGTCGTAACCGCCGTTGGTCAGTACATTGGGGTGTACCATGCCGCAGCCCAAAATCTCCAGCCAGCCGGTGTGCTTGCATACACCGCAGCCTTCACCGCCGCACAAAAAGCACTCAATATCCATCTCGGCGCTGGGTTCAGTGAAGGGGAAGTGTGAAGCCCGGAAGCGAGTGCGAACATTTTGCCCAAACATGCGCCGGGCGAAATCGCTGAGTGTGCCTTTCAGGTCGCTGAAGGTGATGTCTTCGCCCACGGCCAGGCCCTCCACCTGCGTGAATTGGCTCTCATAGCGCGTGCTGACTTGTTCGTAGCGGTAGCACATCCCCGGCAAAATAATGCGCACAGGGGGCGGGTTTTCGGGGTTTTCAGCCGCATATTGGCGCATGGCATGAATCTGTCCGGGTGAGGTGTGCGTGCGCATTAGCATGGGGTTATCGCCGCGTTCATCGGCAGATTCCACGTAGAACGAGTCTTGCATCTCACGGGCTGGGTGATGCGGCGGGAAGTTGAGATACTGGAAGTTATATTCATCGGTCTCAACTTCGCGCGAGAGATAGACCTGGAAACCCATATCGGCGAAGACGCGATAGATTTCGCGCAGGGTTTGGGTGACAGGGTGCAGCCTCCCACGCGGGATGGAACGGCCAGGCAGGGTAACATCGAGTTTATCTTGGGTGAGCGAGTGCGTCAGCGCGGCATCGGCGAGGGCAGCCATTTTTTGAGTTAACTCTGCCTCCAGGGCTTGTTTCACTTCGTTTGCAGAGCGCCCTACATTGCCGCGTTCTTCTTTGGGCAGCGCGCCCATATTTTTGAAGACATCCATAATGGCAGAGCTACGGCCCAAATAGGCCACCCGCCACTGATCCAGGGACGCTTCATCCTGTACTTCGGCAAGGGCGCGCAGCGCATCCTGCTTGATTTGTTCTAATTTCTCAAGCAACTTTCACCTCCGAAAAATTAAATAAAAACGCCCATCCCATAAAGGGACGGGAGCGATTTCCCGCGGTACCACCCAGATTGGCCGCATCAGCGGCCCACTTGGTTCCAACAGCCATATGGCGATTGGCGTCCCCTATAACGCTGGGACTGCGTCTCACACTACTTAGATTTTTCTGTTGGCATGAGCGGCTCAGGAGGGAACTTCGATCTGGTTCTGCCCGGCGGGGGTTTCAGCCTATGCCCTACGCCTCTCTGGGGGTTCCGCGGATGTACTTTTCTCCGTCATTGCTTTTGGGTGTAGGACAGGTTGGAGGCCTGTCCTACGTTTGTTCAGTTGTTGAGCCTAATTATCTGCGAAACGGCGTAAGTGTCAAGGCTGAACGCGCCAGACATGAACCACGGGCTTGCCGCCATCAGCGAAAAGATCGAGTACGTAGAACAGGGCATTTTCACGATCGTAGGCGGCTGCGCCAACGCGATAGCGGCGCTGGTCGCCCCAGCCGTTGTTGATTTCATCCCACTCTGGGCCGTTCAAATAGAGATGCTCATCAATATCCAATGCGGCGTAGGGCTGCGGCTGCCAGGCTTCGAGTTCACCGGCGGCTACACGGGCCAGATCAGAGGGGTTGTAGGTCATGGCGTTGCCGCCGTAGGCGAAAGTCAGAGGCGGGTCTTCGCCGCCGGGCAAGCGGAAGGCTCCCTGATAGACGAGATCACCGGGCTGTATCAAGTCTGCGGGGAAATCCTGGGCCGGGTTAGAGACGCCATCTATTTGGGCAGTTGAAGGCTCAGCGGCTTGCGGCAGTTCATTGGGCGGAGCGGAAGCTGTTGCGGGTAAAATGGGCAAGTTACACGCCAGCAGGCCGAGGAGCAGGGCAGTAATGAGTGAGAAGTAGAATTTTCGCATGGGTGTCTTCATCAAGATGAACGCGGTTCTTTCAAGGAACCGCGTTCCTGGGTAGGGTTTACGGTTCAGCGTGCAAAAGTTCGACCTGGACAATCAAATCCATGTAGCCCAGATCATCGCTGATAATGTAGGTTCCGCCTGTCGCGCCTTCCGGCGGCGGTGGCAGGGTGATTTGTCCATTGAAGACAATGTACCAATCGCCGCGTGGATCTGTTTCGTAAATAAAGCCTCGAATCGTCAGCGAATCGCCTCTCTCAAGCCCAACATCGATAACGTCGGTCTCCAGACAACGGACAAGGTCTCGCCAACTGGCCCCCGACAAAGGATCATCGGCTCGGCTTTGGCAATGAGAACCCAGACGACCTAAAACGGAATAGCTATGATCATCGACTAAGAACGTGCCATCGTTATCACCAATAAGATTTCGGAAGCTGGTATCAAAAGTCTCATAGGCATCATTGACAATCAAACTGCCCGATACCGGCCCGAGGGCAAAGTCTATCTCGCTATCATTTGGCAGGTCATAGGTATTCAGAGTCTGGAAGGTAACCCGGGCGATGCGCGGGCAGGGTTCACCTTCGAGCAGCCAGGTGTTGCTGTGGGGCGATTCGATGGTTTCAAGCGGGGAAACAAGCGCGGCGGTAACTTCAATGGCGCGAGTTTCACCACAGGCGGGCAGAAAATCTTCAATTTCAATATACCTGTTGGCGGTGTAATCGACGCGCGCGCCATCGACATAGACCATAAATCCGGTCACGGCTTCGGGGGCGCCGTACCAGGCCCAGGTCAGACGTTCACGCCCAAGCCAGAAGTATTGGGTGTGGATGCGCGGGGCGGGCAGCCCTGAAAGCTCACAATCGGGTGAACAAAGACGATATTCGGCGGTGAAGTGGTCGTGTTCGGAAGTCATCGTGTGAACCTGTCCACCCCAATCTTCTCGCCCATGAATACCTTCTGCGCGGCCCAATATCACCATGCCCCCCGGTGCGCCGGTAAAGGCAAAGCAGTCTAATTGAACCCCGAGTTGCCCGTCATCTGGCACAGCCGCATCATCCGTAATCCAGATCATACGACTGTTTACCCCGCCAGCCTGTTCTTCCAGGTTCCAGCGGCGGTCGCCAGAAGGCTCAAACTCATAGAGTTCTACTCCCAGGCCTGTCAGAGGATCACCCGCTCTGACATAACAATTGACCGTTGAATAGTCATCGTCAACTTCAAAGCTTAGTGCGTCAAACTCTACCGAGTAAACCGTGCCCCAACTGCCGCCATCGGGAATGGGGGCGGGCAGGGCATCTTCAGGCGGGCAATAGCCATCTTCAGGGGTGCCAGCTTCAAAGGGGCAGGGGTCGGCGTCATCGCTCATGCCGTCATCGTCACTGTCAGGAATATCTAGGCCGGGGTCAGCGCCGTCGGGCGGGGCATCGTCGGCACTAGCGTCATCTCCTTCAACGGGGGGTGCGGCATCATCCGCAGGCGCTTCACCAGCGGGGGCTTCGGCAATAGGCTCCGGGCAGCCGTCTGCGCCGCGCCCGGCTTCTTCGGGGCAGGCATCTTCTGCGTCGGCAACCAAATCGCCGTCACGATCGGGGCAGCCTTCGGTGGGGATCAGGCCGACTTCATCGAGGCAGACATCCTCTGCATCGGGCACGCCATCCCCATCGCGGTCGTCGTCGGCCACTGCGGGGCAGCCATCCGCTTCGGGGGGGCCGATCTCATCGGGGCAGGCATCCTCCCCATCGGTTATGCCATCCCGATCGGCATCCGGGCAACCTGAAGCAATTTCTGGCCCGGCTTCTTCAGGGCAGGCGTCTTCCACATCGGGGATGGTGTCATTATCGGCATCATCCATGGGGATTTCAGCCACAGTCACAACGATACTGGCATCGCCGCTCTGCTCCTGGGAGTTGAAGGCCCGCACAGTGAGGGTGTGCTGGCCCGGTGTGGCGGGCTGCCAGCCAACCACCAGCGGCATGGGAGATGCGCCGCCGGGCAGAGAACTGGTTTGGGTTTCGAGCAGGCGGCCATTGGCCCAGAATTCGATGCGGGTGATTTTGTTTTTGTCACGGGCAAGGGCGCGCACGATGACAGGTTCGTTGATGGTAAGGTCTTCACCGTGGTAAGGTTCGCGGATGAGCACCAGCGGAGAGCTAGTTTCGACGGGAACGAGAATGTAGTAACCAGCCAGGGCAACTACGGCGCCCACGGCGCACAGGGTTCCCAACAGCACAAGGATGATCGACATCCGGTTGGGGCGTTTTTTGGGGCGGGGGTGGTAGTTTCTTGCGTTCATGTCAGACTCCGGGGAAATCGGGTTGAAAGTTGGAGGTTGAAGGTTTCAGGGATCAGGCGCAACCTGAAACCTTCAACCTGTGACCTGTAACCTTTTTTACTTCAGGTTGATGCCAAAGCTCGAGACGGATGACCAATTGCTCCAGTTGCCAGCATTGTCACGGGCACGGACAGCCCAGCGATAGCCGACACCGCAATCAACGGGAACTTCAACTTGCTTGCCGCTGATCGGCCCCCACGAGCCTGCATCTTGCCAGTTGCCGCTGGTGACTTCTTTTTCCATCTCAACATAGTAGCCTTCGATGCCGCTGGGATCATCCACGGGAGTCCAGGCCAGGGTTTGCCGAGAGCGGCACGAGAGCAGCAAGCCATTGGCAGGAACCTGCGGAACGGGCGAGTCGGGCGGGGTGTTATCCACCGGGACGGGCGTGTTGGTCGGCGTAGGAGTCAAGGTGGGGGGCAATGGCGGCGCGGCCTGTACAGCAACCTGGCACGTAGTGGGATTCAACTCGACAACATCATCCCAAATCCAGCAGGAGCCGCCTGCGTTTTCAATCATCCACCACGAGCTATTGGCATTGCGCCCTAAAACGGTTGCGCTATGCCCCACAACGAACGAAGTGATCACCGGATAGTCCGGGCTGGGGCCGGAGCGGCAGTTCGCGCCCGTTACGGTTGTGGCTACCGGCGGGCAGGCGGGCGCTTCTTCCACCACAGTCTCAATTGTGGGGGAGGGGGTGAAAGTGGGTGTATCGGCAATCTCCGGAACCAGTGTAGGGGTATCCGTTATTACAGGGATGATCTCTTCGCCAACTTCCACCACGATTTCGCCTACGCGCACCGAAATCATCGCCGGAAGGCTGGCAACGCCGTTGATATCGTAAACGGTAACTTGCAGCGTATACACGCCCGGGGCCTGGGGCTTCCATTCCTGGTAGATGTCGGAAAAAGCGGTTCCATAGGCGGCGTAGCCATCGCGCCGGTAGACCTCGCCGTTGACGCTGAGCAGCGCTTCGGCCAGCCCGTCACGGGCGTAGCCGTGCGAATACACGCTCACAATTTCGCCTACGTTCAGCGTCATCCCATCTCTGGGATAATCAATCCAGGCTCGTTGAGGGGCGTCTGCATCTTCGGGGCTGCAAGCCGCCAACCCCAAAGTCAGGGCCAGCAGCATCAGAATAATGAAAAATTTAGACTGTTTCATGGGAACCTCCTGTCTTAGCAATCATCCAGAAATAAGTTTTTGAATATTCACCACAAAGACACAAAGGAGTTCTCTGTGTCCACAAAGGAAACTTGGTGTTCTTCGTGCCTTTGTGGTTTGTTTTTCAGGAAATCTTTCTTTAGCAACTCAATTACATTTCCACGATTGCACAATTCCCAAATTGAGTTCATCTTTGGGGATAAATTCATCCGCGCCGACGTTCTCGGCGGCTTGCCCAAAATTTTGATAGGCGCTGATCAGAACCACCCGCAGGTTGTCGGATAACGCCTTGAGTTTGGGCGTGCCTTCAAGGCCGCTCTCGCCAGGCAGCATTACATCCACCACTGCCAGATCAAGCGGAAACTGCCGCACAATCTGGCACGCCTCGGCCATATCACTGGCCTCAACAATATCAGAAAAACCTGCCAGGGTCAGCAGCTGCCGCAGGTGGCGGCGGAAAATGGGGTTATCATCAACAATCAGGACGCGCTCGTTCATGCCCATAGCATAGCAAAACGGAGCTTATCCCACATCGGGGCGCGGTACTATTTTTTGGATGATAAACTCGGTACAGGGGTACTGCGAGTGACGAGTGGCGAATGGCGTAGGGTAATTCCACGGCTTTCTTAAATTTGTGCTATACCAGAAATTTACCGCAGAGAACGCCGGGTTCGCTGAGTTTTTTAAATTTTTCTCTGCGTTCTTTGCGCTCTCAGCGGTAAAAGCGCTTTTCGTTTCGACTTTAAGAAAGCCCTGGGGTTATTTGCTATTCGCTGTTCGCCATTCCACATCCACGCGTGTGCCTTCCCCAGGGGTTGACTCCAGCGACCAGTCGCCCCCGATCAGTTCAATGCGCTCGCGCATCCCCACCAGGCCAAAATGCTGCTGCGCGGGCAGCCCGTTGAGCGTGGCTGGCTTCTCGAAGCCGCGCCCGTCGTCGTGGATGGCGAGACGAAGATGATGTTCATCGCCCTCCAAGCGGATATTCACACTCGCTGCCCGGGCGTGTTTGCTGATATTCCCCAAGGTTTCCTGCGCCACACGGAAGAGATTCACCGCCACTTCGTCGGGCAGCTTGCTGAGGGTCAAATCTTCCGGGGCGTCAAACTCCACGGCGATGTTGTTTTGCTCGCCCCACTCGGCGGCGTGAGCGCGCAGCGCAGCCCCCAGGCCCAGGGCATCGAGCATGGGCGGGCGCAACTCGGCGCACACCTGACGCAGTTCGGCCAGCAGGCCGCGCACTTCGGCGCGCATTTCGCTGATGGTGTCTCTGGCCCCCTGCCCTGGCCCATCCCCCGATGGGGAAGGGGAAGTCAACAACAAGCCCAACTGAATATTCATCCCTACCAGTGATTGGATGGGACTATCGTGCAGATCGCGCGCCAGGCGGGCGCGTTCTTCTTCGCGCGAGCGTAATAACTGCCGCTGGGCTTGCGCCAGCGCCTCGCGGCTGATGCGCAATTCATCAAGTTGGGCGCGCAGGGTTTCAATCAGCAGCACGTTGTTGATGGCAATCTCAGCCTGCTGTGCCAGCGTGTTCAAAATACGCTGGTCGTCCGGGGTCAAGTCGCTACCGTCTTTATGGGCGCTCACCGTCCATTGGGCGGGCACTTCGCTCTGAAACTTGAAACGGAAACGCTCCTGTTGCGGCGGCGTTTGCGGATACGTGGCATTGGATTCGCCGATCCACAGATTGGCGCTGGCAAGCTGCATCATCTGCGGGACGCGGCACGTCAGCACGTCGAAAATCTGGCCGCGCTCGGTGCTGCCTGCCAGCGCGTCGCTAACGGTTTCGACCACCCCTGGGTAGTCGTACCACCCCCCGTAGAAAAACCGGTCCACCCATCTTTGGACGCGCGTTTGCGCCCGGTTAAAAGACCATCCCACAAACAGGGTTAATCCCGAAATCACCAGCATTTGCAGGCCGATATTTTCCGGCAACAAACCGTAGAGCAGCAAAAACGGGCCGAGATAAAAGGCAATAATCCCCAATGATAGAATGGCATAAACCAGCGTGCGGTTGAGCAGGCGGTCGACGCCAAGCAAATCGCGGCGCGAGATGGCGTAAGCGTAACTAAGCGGATTGAAAACGAGCAGCAGCGCCAGCGCCCAGGAGGGCACGCGCGACGAAAACCCGGCCAGAGTGGGCAGCATATCAAAGAAGATGATGAAGGAAGTCGGCAGCGCCGTACCCAGCACTACCAGGCGAAGGCGCTGACGGTCTTCGGCGGCAGAATGGCGGTAGTAGGCAAACATAAGAATGCCCACCGCCCCTAGAATGACGCTGACAGTGTACAGCAAACCTGCCTGCCACCAGGGGGCCGTTTGCAGCCACCAGGCCAGCGCCGCGGCCGCGGCCAGGGCATAGAGCGCGGTCAACACGCGCCGTCGCTGCGGGTCTTTGCCGATATGCTGCGGAAAACTGATGTGCAGATGCAGCAGTAACGGCCCGGAAAAATGCAACCCGGTGACGCTGACCGATAGCGCAAAAAAGGGGGCGTAGTGGGGATCGGGGTAGGCCAGCGGGATGAGCAGCGCCAGCCCGATGCACTGCGAGAGCAAAAAGAGCAGGCGCGCTTCTAGGCGGTGGAACAGGCGCAGCAACAAGATCAGCCCGATGAGCCAGTAAGCCAGCGTCAGCAACAGCGCCGGGATGATATGCGCCAACCCGACTTTCAACGCGCCCGTTCGCCAGAAATCGTAGCCCTGAAAGAGGGCAAACGCCGGGATCACCAGCGCCAGCAGCGCGAAAAAAAATTGTTGGAGTTTGGACTTCATGGTTTCGCCCAGCCCTCGCGGATGGCGTAGAGCATGGCCTCGGTGCGCGATTCCACGCCCAGCTTGCCATAAATATTGCTAATATGATTTTGCACAGTGCGTTTTGTGATCACTAGTTGTGCGGCGATTGCAGCGTTATCAAGCCCGCAGGCCAGGAGTTTCAGGATTTCCATCTCGCGAGCTGTGATGGGCGATTTTAGCTGAGAAGCCTTGCCTGCACTTGCGGCGTTGGCCTGCTCTCGATGTACCGCCCGTTCGACGACTTTACTTGCAATCGTGGGGCTGAGCCAACTCTCCCCGCGCGCCGCCGCATGGACGGCGTGCGTCAGCGTTTCCAGTGCCTCGTCTTTGAGCACATACCCTGTGGCACCACTTTCGAGTAGGTTAAATATCATTTGGGCATCATCATACGCTGTGAGAATCAAAATTGCCGTGGACGCGCCGCGTTTGACCAATTGCCGCGTGACTTCCAACCCATTACTATCGGGCAGGTTGATATCCAACACCAGCACGTCGGGCGTATGGATGCGCGTTAATTCTAGCGCGTCCACCCCGGTGCTGCCCTCCGTGATCACATGGATATCTGGCGCCGTCTGAAGCACGGCTTTCATGCCTGCCCGTACAATCGGATGATCGTCTACAATGATGACGTTTATCATAGTTGTATCATAGTGCAAGAATGATAAATCGCAATCCAGGGCTTTCAGAATTTCTCACAATAGGTTTAATTGTACACGAAGAAGTCGGCCACAGCTGAGTCTTTGATTTTGAAATTCCACAACTCGGGCTGGGTGATGAATTACTGGCAGAAAACTTGATTGCGAAAACCATATTTCAGGCATAAACAGCGTTTGTATGCTAATCGAAGCGCCGCCCAAATTGAAGACCTGTGTCATCCGTTTTTCTGATGGTTTCCGCAGAGGCTCTTTTCTCCGTTATTGATTTTGGTTGTGGGGCAGGTCTCTACCCTGTCCCACGTCTGTTCGCTTGTTGAGCCGAATGATCTGCAAATTGGCGCTTGTGTCAAGGTCAGGGATTGCATGCATCACCCGAATACTGGTCGTTTGGGCAGGGGACTTTGCATTCAGCCACATTCGCATTCGGTGGTCTCCACCAACAACCCCGCGGCTTTGGCGTTGGTGTAGGCGTCGATGTTGGGGTTGGGGTTGGGGTAGCCGGGGGTGTTTTCACCGCGACGGGGTCTATATCGCCTTTAACATCGAGAAGATCAACCCAAACCCAACAGAGTTTGCCCCATTTAGGCCCAACGATTTGCAGCCAGGTGCTGTCTTCGTTGCGGGCCTCGACTGCGGCTGTCTGGCCTTCGAGGAGATAGTCCACTTCGTGAAATATCCTGCCGGGGCCAAAGCGGCAGGTGGCATTCTGGAGGGCAAGTACTTCGGGAGTATCGAATTGGAAGGGGGGAATCGTTACAACCGGGATGTCCGGCGGTTCGCCGGGGCCGCCGGCTTCGTCTTCGTAGGCTCCCAAATCGCAGTGTGGGCCGCCAGGTCGCGGCTGGCCGCGCTGATCCACCGGGACCGCTGCGCCACCAATGGTGGTGCAGTCTGGCGCGGCATCGATGGCCGGGCTGCCCCCTTTGAGAGCGTGGGTATGCGTGGGGCCGCCGTTATCTGCTAATGAGTGCAGCAGGGGATCGTCGGTTAATGTGAAACCAGCACAACTGCCATCTTTGTCGAGGTTTTCGCCCACAGCAGAGAAATCAACCCCGCCCGAATAGCAATCGGCGCCGGATACACTGTATGCCACCAACGAGTTTTTAATTTCGAGCAATCCGCCGCTGGTGGCAAGCCCGCCGCCGTTGGCGGCGCTGTTTTGAGCAACAGTAATATGATTCGCCAACAGCCCCCCGCCTGAGGCAGCATCCCCCATTGTTGGCCCCATATTGAAAATGCCGCCGCCCGAATCTGAAGCTGTGTTGGCCGAAAAAGTATTGTTGAGCAACAATGTATCGCCGCCAACCGAGGCCAATCCGCCGCCGCGCGTGGCCGTATTGCCAACAAAGGTGCTGCCGGTGATGGTGGTATCACTATAGGTACACACGCCGCCGCCATCGAAACCGGCGGCATTGCCATCAAAAGTGCTATCTTGAATGAGAAGATCTCCGGTATTATGCAGGCCGCCCCCCAGGGTAAAAGCCATATTTTCAGAGAACGTACTTTCTTCAACGGTTAAGACACCATCATTAAAAACACCGCCGCCATCCGCATTGGCCGTATTCCCTTGAAGGGCACTGTTTTGGATAACCATTGTAGTATCTGGCCGGGTGATGTAATGGGATAATGTCGTTGCGCCATTGTAGATGCCGCTCCCATTTTCGGCGGTGTTGTTCTGAAAAGTGCTGCCTTCGATGGTCATTAATTCGCCAGAGAAGTGAATTCCGCCACCATCGAGGAGGCTTGTATTCCCATCGAAAGTCGTGTTGATGATCTCCACGATTTCGGTAGAGTCGTTCTGGTAGCCCAGGCCGCCTCCGTACTCACCGGCGTAATTTTCCAGGAAGGCGGAATCGGAAATTGTGAGCGGCGTGCGCCAAATGAAGACCCCGCCGCCGCCCCAATCGGCAGTGTTACCCTGAAAGGTAGTGCCTGTTATTGTGGTTGGCAGGCGGTCTGCCCCACCGTCTTTGAAAATCCCGCCGCCGCGCCGCCCGGAATGGTTAGAAGCGATGACGCTGTTCGTGACAATTAACTCTGCGCCGTGCTCCAGGCTAATGCCGCCCCCCCCGGCGCTGGCATTGTTGTAGATAATCTCACTATCGTCTACGATCAGCAGCCCGCCGCCATACAAGAAAATTCCGCCGCCGCGCGGGGCGATATTGTCATTGATAGTGGAGCTATTGACAAACGTAGCGCCTCCCATTGCAAAAATGGCCCCGCCATGAAAACCCGCCTGGTTGATTTGCACATTCGAGCCATTAACTTCCAGATAACCATCGCTGTTATAAATTGCCCCCCCAGAACCGGGAAACGCGCTGAAAGATCCATCCATAGCCGAATCGGCAAACCCGTTTATCAGGGTCAGGTCATTGAGCGTCAGGATGCCCGTATTCGTGACAAAGAAAATTCGAAAATCCGGCGCGCCACTCCCCCGGCTGATAGTGGCCCCATTGCCATTGATAATGATGGGCGTGGTGATTCTAGGCAACCCATTATCCCCAATGAACGTATCCGAATTGTCGGCAGCGGTTAAGACATAGGTGCAGCCGGGGTCTAATTCGAGAATATCGAGTGCGACATCTGCATTGGCTGCATTAATGGCTTTTATGAGCGCGGGCACAGAGCAGGCCACACCGGTGGTCGGCATGTTACAGGCCGGAAGTGAAACCAGGAACAATCCCAAAACCAACCCGACAACCCATCTTTTTTTCATTATCAACATGCGAGCCTCCTCATCATGCAGTCCCATCCTTGCCCATTATGTGCCTAATCACTCATTGAACAGAGTGTTAAACCTGCGTACCAGGGGTACAAGCCGATGTCAAATTCTGGCGGGTAGACATAGCCCCAGCGGGTCAGCCCCATCGGGTAACGCTCCTCGCAGGGCGGCAGGTGGCCTACTTCGAAGCGCGGGAATTCCAGCCACATCTCGCCGAGATCGTGGTGACCGCGGGTACTGCCGCTGAGTTCAGCGTCGTCGGCATACAGATCGCCGCTGATAGATACAGTTACCCATTCTCCGGTAGCCAGTGCGAAAGTTGATGTATATTCGTTGTATCCCAAATATCCCAAACAGTCGTGCTGATAACCGCCATAAAGGATGCCGCGCGGCACGTTGCAAGCGCTGTCAAACTGGGCGATCAACCGCCGCTCGACGCCGTTTTCGACATAGGCGCGCACATGGAAGTAATCATAATTATGCTCGTCCTCGGCAGGGTAGTAGGTTACAGAGAGACCATTATAGGTATAACCGCCAATGTGTTCTTCAAGTGTGCTGAAATCAAAACCCCACCAGTCTAGCCGCACCCGTTGGAAGTTGCTGCTGAGATCGAATTCGTTGTTATTTTCGTCGCTTTCGACGATCATATCCGCAGGGTCTACTACAACGCTGAAGTTGGTTCGTAGCCCATAAGAGCGGATGGCGTTGTCCAGCACGGGCAACTCAATGGCCACACTCTCCCAGGGATGGAGGCCATCATCGCCCAGATAGCCGCTGTAGAATTCCGATCCCCCGGTATCCCGGCGGATGACTTCCAGGCCGGCGCGCATACCGGGTGTAACCGGCGCGTCGCCGCGGTTGCGGATGATTACCACCAGGGTGCGGTCATCGGCGGCGAACCCTGCGTGGGTGATGACCAGATCAGGCGCTGCTATGCAAAAGGGGCCGGATGTCCAGCCGGGGTTATCGCGCTCCACACTTTCCAGCACAGTGTTTTGCGGATCCAGCGTTACGCATAAGTCGCCGGGACGCTCGATGGTGGGCATCTCGGGGTGGACGATATTGGCCTCAGCTCCTGGGAGCAACACAAAATCTGGCAGGGTGAAATAGCCAATTTCCTCACCCGAATTGCGCTCCATCAAGACTTCCAGATCATACGCCCAGGTGCCGGAGCTGTAGTTATGCACATTGATCCAATAATTGTTGCCTTCGGTGAGAATATCTTCAATGCCCAATTGGGGCAGGGGTGGATAACCAATATCTTCGCGGTAAGATGCCAACAACTCTGTGCGAATGCTGAAGGTCATCTGACAGCGCTCGTCCGGAGTCAGGGATACCATGCTGCCAGTGTAATCGGTTTCGCCGTCAGGATTATAGATCTCTTCCCCAGGAATATCTAAATGCCCGGCGCACCACAAACCCGACCCCACACTGCTCTGATCATAGATCACAAACTGCAAACTTAGCCCATCAGCGGTGAGCGGCACGCGCACATAGTTGGGCTGGTCGCCCAGGCGCATGAGAAAACCGATATCATATTCATGGGCAGGTTCCAGCCGCAGCCCTTCACAGGCCGGGTCTGCGCGGTCACACCAGGTATCTAAGTTGAGCAAATGCCCATCGCCCTGGCTGATGGCGTTGAAAACCAGATTCACCGGCCCCAGCGAATCCGTGCGACCTTCGTCATCAATTGCGCCGGTGATGGTCAGGGTTTCGAAGGTCACATAGGCGCGGATGTCGCATTCTTCCAGCGCATCTCGCGTGAACACCAATGGCTCAGAAGGATAGGACTCATAGTTGTCGGTGTGGTCATCGGGGTTCCAGCGCCAGGCCGTCATGGTGATGTTGTAGTCCAGGCCGCAGGGCGGGGTGAACCACTCCGGCGGCAGGAAGATCGAACGCGCCTCGGGGTCATAGATGGTAAATTGCAGCGTATTGTTGACATACACGTAAAAACCATCAATCGGTTCCGGGGCTTCATCTTCAGGATCAGGTTCCCAATCCCAGTGCATTTCGAAAAATCCCTCGGTGCGCAGGTTGGTAGGGGGTGGGATCGAAGGATCTAAGATCAACGGGAAACCCATGCCACCGCCGCGCCGCTCAATGCGGTATTCCAGCTCGAAACGGCCTTCGCCGCCTATGCTCCCGGCGCGGCGGATGACGCCATCCCAGGTTCCAGGCTCAGCCAGAATTTCGACGCGTCCCAGGTTAACGCTGTCTGTGCCCCCACCGGTAATGCCCACACAGGTGATGTCGAAGGGCATCGGCTCGTTACCCGCCCAGGTGAACACCGGGGCATGATCGCCGCCGAGGTGGGCGGCTACATCCCAGTCTGCGCCGCCCAGCGAAGCAAACGATTCATCGGTAGTTTGGTCGTGGTCGGCATCGGGATACCATTGCGGCTCCAGGTGACCCATGCTGGCATAGCAATGGAGCGATTCGTAGGCCGCTCCAGATTGCAAAGCCAGGGCCTCAACCTTCACGCTGACAGGGTCCGGTGATAACTCATCGGCGGGATCAGGCAGGTCTACACCCAGTTCTTCGATGACATCGGCAGCATCCCCTGGCGGACTGTCGGCAGGAGCGGGGGGCGGCTCATCTGCCGGTGGGGCGGGCGCGCCGCCCGAGGGGGGCGCCCCTGCTCCCGGGCTGCTGCCCCCGCTGGGGATGTCAATAACTTCATCTACCGCCGGGCCTTCGGCGGCCATATCTGGGTTAGCATCGAGAAGAGCCTCCACACTGATACCATACTTATCTGCAATCGTTTCCAGCGTTTCGCCTTCTTCAAGGGTGTGCTGTGCTTCTTCTGCCCACACCCGGACGCTGGCTTGCCCGGCGACTTCATTGGATGAGATGGCGCGCACGACCAAAGTATGCCGACCCGCGCCCAACGGCTCCCAGGGAACCATTAGGGCCAGGGACGAGGGCGCGCTTCCGGGAGCTGCTTCTTGCGCAAAGTAGAAAGCGTCGTCCACCCACAACTCCACGCGCTGAACACCCTGAGCGTTACGCGCCGTAGCATTCACCAGCGTGTACTCCCCCAAAGAAATCTGTTGGCGATTAAGCGGCGCATGAACCAATACCAACGGGCGGGAAAATGTGGCGCGCACTTTAGCAGGGAAATACAATAAAAGCGCAGCAGCAATGCAGACCCCGGACAGGATTAGCAGCCCTACCGCGATACCGAATTTGCGATTTTTCTTTTTCATTTTGCGTACCTCCATCCCTTTAGGTTAGCGGGATCACAAAGCTAAACCAGCCCGACCAATTGCCAACATTGCCTGCCCCGTCTATGGCGCGCACGCGCCAGCGGTATTCCCAACCGCACTCCACCGAGATACTTTTTTCCGTGCCACCAATCCCGGTGAAGGGGCTGCCGGAGATATTGCTCCAGTTGTTATCGCCGGGATGGCGCTGCACTTCGACCTGATATTGGGCAATGCCGCTGGGGTCGGAAACCGCCTCCCAACGCAGGATAGTCGAGGCGATGCAGCCCATATCCTGACCGTTGAGTGGTTTCAGTTGAGTGGGGGCAGGCGGGGCTGTGCTGTCAACCGGCACGGGGGTGAACGTGGCGGTAGGGGTAAAGGTGGCTGTGGCGCAGGTTCCCGTCACAGCAATATCTACGCTGCGCTTTTCCTCGCTGCCGTCGTTATGGATGATCGTAAGGGTGTAGCGCTCGCTTTTACAGAGGGTATCGGAATACACGCCGTCAAAGGGCTGTTCGGCGCCCCCAAAGATGACCGTTTTTACGTTTTCAACATGCCAAAAAATGGTAAAGGCATCACCGGCGTTAATGTTGCCGGGATCAGCCCAAAACTCAATAACAACATCGGGGGGCGATGTTGGCGTAATTGTAGATGTGGCCGTCGGGGTGTGCGTCGCGGTGGGGGGAGTTTCATCTTGTGATGGGGGTTCTGCCTCGGGGGCGGGTTGATCTTCGGGAGGCGACGCGCCAACTTGCACCCGCGCGAAATCCGCATCACTGGCAGAGCCATCCCCAGCAAATGCCAAAACTTGAATGACATATTCACCCGCTCCGGGTGGCAACCATTCCTGTGAAAAGCGGGCCAGGTTATCGTTGGCGGGGGGATTGTTGATCTCGAATTGCAGTGCGCCGTTGACCCATATTTCAATTTTTGCAACCCCGCCGGGGCCCGCGGCATGGCCTTCGATGACAATGCTCTGGCCTTCCGGAATTGTCAATCCATCGACGGGGACATCGATCCATGCATAGACACCATCAAGGGTGAGCGGGCCATCACACCCAGACATAGCAAAAGACATGACCATTAGAACGAATATAGCAAGAGTGTTGCGTGAAGACATCGGTTTGCCTCCTGATTTATTTTGGAGTTTCATCGGCAAATCTCAAAGATCCGCTTCGATGAATTTTCCATATTCTGCCTACCGGGGAGATCAATGCCAGAATGTTTGCATAAGTTTTTCGAACTCGCTCAATTCAATGGGGCGCAAATAAGCTGTCAGATCAAGTTGTTGAAGGGTTGTATTCTGTTGAAAAGGCCACCAATCTGGGGAATGTTGTATGGGCACAGGGTCTTTGAGCAGTAATTTATACCGAGTGCCAATCCAGGATGATGTCTTTGATAACCGCTCAATATTTTCCCAACTGGTTTCAATGATTGTTCCTGGACCCATGCACTTAACGCCCTGTTCGGTAACTTGCATACGGTTTGATTTCGTCATTTGTACGACCAGAAAAACGAGAAACAACCCTAAAGTTGCCAACCCCATATCGACGTAGGGCAGATGAATTGACGTGCCAACATCATCTTGTGTGCGGTTCCACCACCGGCTGATAAATACAATAATCGGCAATAGCTGCCCAACCGCAAATATTCCTAGAAAAGCATACACAATATGACGATTTTTCTTATAAAACGTCCTCGATGCTGGCAATATGTTGTTCATTATCTCCACCTCCGTATCTATCATAGCAAATTCTTACAAAAAGTCTAATGGTTCTGGGGAACCAGCAGGGCTTTCTTAAAGATACTGTTGGCTTACCTGCTATACTGATAGCAGGAG
>CAYFMI010000070.1:0-21945 GCA_964344175.1 uncultured Anaerolineales bacterium | reverse complement strand
TCCTCCGTTCTTTCTCGAGGACTATTATAATCTAATTTAGCGAGAGTACCATTTAAGAAAGTACGTTAAAAAGGCTTCCGAAAAATAAGGGGGTATGGGGCGCTTCGCGCCCCATACCCCCTTATTTTTCGGCGATTTCTTACGACGCGGCGAAAGCTATAATAAAGATATTCTCCACTATCTCCTTGAGTTACACATGATCGTAATATTTAAAGAGGCCAATAGATGAAATTGAGGATGTTTGCGCAACTCTGCATAGTATTGCTCGCAGGTATAACGACTGCATGCAATGAGAATGATACCCTGGTGGGAATTCATTTTGAAAATGGGGATGAATGTCTCGGTGAGGAGGCGCAGCCTCTGCCCAGAGAGGTGATCTACCTCGCCCCCGAAGGGGAGGACAGCAACCCTGGAACACAATCTGCGCCCCTGGGGACTCTGACGCACGCGCTCTGCAATTTGGCGCCCGGCCAAACGCTGCTGATCGCTCCGGGGGTGTATCGCGCATCGGTGATTATGGGTCTCTTCGGAGACAACCGCGCCCCCATTACCATTCGCGCCAACCCCGAGGCAGGCAGCCGCCCCGTGCTAGAGGGCGAATCCACCCGCACGATGGGTATTGCCCTGGTCGAAAGCACCAATATCATCATTGAAGGGTTGGAATTCCGCAACTACACCGACGAAGGTTTACTCGTCCTTGAAGGATCGCGATTTACCATCCGAGATAATTTGTTTTCCACAAACGGACGCGCCTCCAGCGACCCCGATATGGACGGCGAGGGCTTTGGTGTCAATGTGCTTGGCGCCCAGGATGTACTCATCGAAGGCAATGAATCGGCCTTGAATGGGCCAAATCAAGAACGCTGGGAAGCCTTCAATCTTGGAACCGGGATCAACACCTATGGCAATACTAAGGTTATCATTCGAGATAACTATATCCACGACACGATCGGCGGTGGAATTCTTGTGGAGGATAGTTTTGATATTTTGGTTGAAAACAACCGCATCGAGGACAACGAACTGGATGCCAACGGCGACTATTGGGATGGTGGTATCTGGGTAGATGGCGGCTACAACATCACCCTGCGCAACAACCAGATTACAAATAATCACGGGCCGGGCATTGTACTCAGTGATGAGGATGTGCAATATCCAGAGGCATCTTATGGCTATGTCGTCGAGCACAATACTCTCAGCAACAACCTTGTCGGAATTTCAATGTGGAACTGGGGAGATTGCCCCATCATGGATGAAGCAATCATTCTGCTGAACGACAATCAGTTCGTAGATAATGACGATGGCGAGTCGTGGTGCGTGGATTGGGAATGCGGTGAAGGCCAGCCCTGCGATTAGTGGGATGACTTTTGCAAATTGATGATTGATTTCGCATCTTTTTCTATCATTTCGGGTTCTCCTTAGAAATATCGGGATTTTGCAGTTCAGTGACAAGTAGCCTGAAAACAGGGTTGTCCATACTAAAAGCGCAAATCCCAAATACCCATTAACGGAGGAGACAATGAAAGAAAAACCTGAAACTTATGGTCCCATCACCCGCACACTACATTGGACGAGTGCGGCACTCATCCTGACTTCGCTGGTGTTTGGTTACCTGATGGTCAATATCGTCCCTGAAGGACAGCAAGCGAAAATGTATCCGGGGCACGTTCTCTTTGGCTGGATTATTCTGGCGTTGATGCTGGTGCGCCTCGGCTGGCGCTTTGTGGAGCGCTGGCCTGATCCACCGCCTGGGCTTTCTCCCCTGCGGGAAAAAGTCTTCAAATGGAATCATATATTGTTATATGTATTTGTCATCCTGATGCTCTCAAGCGGCCTGGGGATTTTGAGTTTCAGCGGCCTGGGCCTGTTGCCCGGAGGTGTAACCCCTGAGGCTATTCAGGATGTGTCACCGCGCTTCGCTCATAACATCCTTTCGAAGATTGTGTTCGTACTGATACTCATGCACCTGGGTGGTATTCTCCAATATCAGTTTACCAAAGGTGATTCCCTGGCTCGCATGGGCCTCAAACTCAAGAAAAACTCGTAAACGACAAAAAAGCTCCCTGACGATTTAGGGAGCTTTTTCTAAAATTGGCGGGGGCGCGCGACCCGAAAAAGCAGGCCGATTTCAAAAATTGCTTGATTCTTGACACTATCAGGAGAATCGATTTTCATATAAAATAATCACATGCTTAAACAATCCAGAGTCAGCTACAATATGGCGTTGCGCGACTTCCATCAGGCAAGAAAACAAGCCGTTATGCAGCAGATTTTGTCACGCCTGAGAGGGGATGCTGATACGCTGCTTTGTTTCGACGAAGTACGAAAACAACTTCGAACAACAGGGGAGACAATTAAACATGGTCAACAGGAAATTCCCCTCGAAAAAATAATTGGCAGCGTCGCGCGTTACGACGACTTCACCCGCAGCTTTTTCCCCAAGAAAGACACCGATGAAGAACGCTGGGCTGAGGTGAAAGCCGCTGTGAACGATATGGTAGGCATGCCACCGATTGATGTCTACCAGCTTGGAGACGCCTATTTTGTTCAGGATGGCAACCACCGGGTTTCTATTGCCCGCCAACTCAATAGTAAAACGATCTCAGCATATGTCACAGAAATCAAAACGCGCGTTCCCCTAACCGCTGATGATGATCCCAATGAAATTATTTGTAAATCTTATTATGCCAACTTTCTTGAAAGAACCAATTTGGATAAACTGCGCTCAAATGTTGATCTGCTGATGACGTTTTGCGGCCAATATCCGGTTCTTCTCGATCAGATCGAAGCCGAGTTCAGCCTGCTAAAACGGAAATCGGAGAGGCTAGACGAAGCCAGTTTATGGGAACAGGCCGTTGGGGCTTGGTACGACCATGTCTATCTGCCCGTTGTTCACATCATCCGCGAATTGGGCGTTTTGCACCGCTTCCCCGAACGTACAGAAGCCGACATGTACGTATTGCTCTCGGAACGGGAGATTGAGCTTGAACAGGAACTCGGTTGGCAAATCGAGATCGAAACCGGCGTGACCGACCTGATTGACACCCAAGAACAATCTAATAGTTTACTTACACGAATCATCACCCGAATATCCCCCTTCTTAGACCGAGGTCCTCGGCCCGGGCTATGGCGGCGGCAGCAAATCGCGCGCCAACGCTATCATCATTTGTTCGAGCACATCCTGGTCCCCTTAGATGGCAGCGAAGAAGGTTGGGAGATGTTCGAGTACATCTTGCAGGCCGCCCAATTCGATGGCGATCATATCCTGGGGTTACATGTTGTTTCAGAGAGAACCCTGTTGGAAAGCGAAACCGTCCGGCGAATGCGTACGCGGTTCAATGATGGCTGCCGCGCGGCAGGCGTTCAGGGGGAATTTGCTGTCGATGTTGGCAACAGCCCGGTGTACTCTATTATCAAACACGCCGCCTGGGTTGACTTCGTAATTGTCAATAGCACCCGGCCACCGGAGCACAAACCGCTCGACCGCATCAGCCCTGACCTAAAACGAATCATCCAACAATGCCCCCGCCCCCTCCAAGTAAGACCGGATGGCACACAATCCGATTACAGTCATGCGCTACTGGCCTATGATGGCAGCCCAAAAGCCGATGAAGCGCTTTTTATTGCCACGTATCTTACGGCACGCTGGAAAAAATCACTAACCGTAGTCACCGTCGAAACCAAAAACACAAGCGCAGCTGCATTAGAAAAAGCACGCGGGTATCTGGTTCAGCATGGGTTAAAAGATGTGCATTATGTGTTGGAAAATGGCCCCATCGCCGAAAGAGTGCTAGCCGCCGCGAAAACGCACCACAGCAATTTGCTCTTCATGGGCGGCTTTAGCTTTCGCCCAATTCGACATTTAACCCTGGGCAGTACTGCCGAACATATCTTGCGCGAGTTTCGCCATCCGATGTGGGTGTGTCGCTAACGTCATTTCAGTTAACGTATAAAAAACCAGCGTGCGGTTGAAAACACACTTCACGCGGGTTCTCTTCAGATGCAATCGTACTGCATCTCCATTCGTCACTCTACAGTCACACTCTTCGCCAAATTCCTGGGTTGATCCACATCCAGGCCACGCAGCGCGGCAATATGGTAGGCCAGCATTTGCAAGGGAATCACTGTCGTAACCGGGCTGAGCATCCAGGGGGTTTCAGGAACCCACAAGACTTCATCGGCAACCGGGGGGATTAACTCATCACCGTCGGTGGCAACCGCAATCACACGCCCGCCGCGGGCTTTGGCTTGTTCGATCTGGCTGAACATTTTTTCATACCAGGGATCGCGCGGCGCAATAACCACTACGGGCATTTCGCTGTCAATCAGGGCGATCGGGCCGTGCTTCATCTCACCAGCCGGGTATCCCTCAGCATGGATGTAAGAAATCTCTTTGAGCTTCAAGGCCCCTTCATAAGCTGTGGGCATGTTGATGCCTCTGCCAAGATACAAAGCATTGCGGGCATCGATCAGGCTGTGGGCGACAGCCTCGACCTCGGCCTCGCGATCCAGGCACTTTCCGGCCAGGTCGGGCACCAGACGTAAATCGGCAACCAATGTGCGGCGGGTTTGTTCATCGACGGTGCCGCGCATATCGGCCAACAAGATCGCCAGCATATATAAATCTACGAGGGGCGCGGTGTATGCTTTGGTAGAGGCTACGCCAATTTCTGGGCCGGTTTGCATGGAGATAAAACCATCGGCGACGCGCATGGCTTGAGAGCCAATCGCGTTAACAATCGACCATAACCTGGCGCCCTTTTTGCGGCCTTCATCCATGGCTGCCAGGGTATCGGCAGTTTCACCCGATTGGCTAATTGATAAAACAATGTCATTTTCCCCGACAATAGGGTCGCTGTAACGAAACTCAGAGCCAATTTCAACTTCCACAGGGAGACGCGCAATCCGCTCGATGAGAACCTTTCCCACCATCCCAGCGTAAGCTGCCGTTCCACAGGCGGTAATGAATATCTTATTAATACTGCGCGCCAACTCAGGGGTCAGGTTCAAATCCGGCAGACGGATGCGCCCGGCTTCGAAATCCACGCGCCCGGCAATCGTATCAGTCAATGAGCGCACCTGCTCATGAATCTCTTTGTGCATAAAATGGCGATATTCACCCTTCTCGGCAGAAACCGGATCCCAGGGCACATTGTGAATTTCATACTCGATGGGCATTCCATGGAGATCGCAAACTAAGACCCCCTCACGCGTGACGGTCGCCATTTGATGAGATTCCAAAAATACCATTTGGCGGGTGTGCTCTAAAATTGCTGGAAGGTCTGATGCAACGTAGGTTTCACCCTCACTGAGGCCAATCACCACGCCCCCTGCATTGCCGATCCGGGCAGAGACAATTTTATCGGGTTCCAGGCGCGACATTACCACCACACCATGCGCGCCGCGCAAATGATTTAGCGCTTTGCGAACAGCCTCTGCAAGCCCATTCTCAGATGAGAGATAACGCTCCACCAGATGCACGATGACTTCGGTATCGGTCTCCGATTTGAACGCAATTCCTTCGGCTTCTAACTCTTCGCGCAATTCGAGAAAATTTTCGACAATGCCATTGTGTACCAACACTACGTCCCCGGTCATGCCCATATGCGGGTGGGCATTGCGGGCATTGGGTTCGCCATGTGTGGCCCAGCGCGTGTGGCCTATGCCAATCTCCCCATGCACCGGAGAATCGGACACCAGTGCGGCCAGACGGGCCAGCTTCCCGGCGTCGCGGCGCACTTCAATTTGACCATTTTGCAGCACGGCCAACCCTGCAGAGTCATAACCGCGATATTCCAATCGCCTGAGACCATCCAAAATAATTGGGGTGGCATCTTGCGGCCCAATATATCCAACAATTCCACACATAGGGATCCTCCAGATTTTTGTTTCTAGACCCGTGAGTAGCAACCAGCAGTGCTTCGCACTGGTTACGCCAGGGCCGCCACTCACTCCGTTTTTGTCACCCCGGTCACCCGAGGTTTTTGTACGAAGTGTTTGAAAATGGAGGGAAAGGATTGGGGGTGGCACTCCCAGAGGGCTTCCGCTGATCTTTCGATTTTTACACCAACCCCCTCCCCACGAATGGGGAGGCTGGCGGGGTAATAGCCCCATCTCGCAATGGGGAACCCTCTTCCTCGTCAACCAATTCGTCAGATCGTTTCTAGTCCCAGCAATGAATAGTCGCCATAAAACGAACGATAAAGATCACCGGACTATCAGACCATCTGACTGTTTGGCCCATGCGCTGTCTTTCCCAAGATTTGTAGGCGCGAATTATAACCTTTCAAACCGATTCCCGCAAATAGGGCACCCCTAGCAATTTAGGGTGATTCTTGTGAGGTCTCAGCAGGTTTTAGCGTTTAGGAAGTTCTCATGCAGGCTTTAGCACCAAATTGATAAAACTTGGTATAATCCTCCTGAATTTTGTGCATTACCACAAAACTCAAGATTGACACAGAAAAAGGAGCCAAAAAGTTGGCATTTAACCCCCTAAACTGGCTACTCGGTTTTTTCTCACTGGATATTGGCATCGATCTGGGCACCGCCAACACCATGGTGAACGTAAGCGGGAGAGGCATCGTTATCAGCGAACCTTCCTGGGTAGCTATTGATAAACGCACTCGCGAACCTTTGGCGATTGGCGCCGAAGCAAAAGAGATGGTCGGGCGCACTCCAGCCAACGTGGTTACTGTTCGTCCGGTGCGGGATGGTGTCATCTCGGAATTTGAGATTACTCAGGCAATGTTGGAATACTTTATTGGGAAGGTACACCAACAAAGCATAGTGCCGGTCCCCCGCCCGCGCGTGGTCATTGGTATCCCCGCGGGCGTTACAAAAGTAGAGAAACGCGCCGTATACGACGCCGCTATTTCTGCGGGGGCGCGCGAAGTATTCCTCATTGAAGAACCCGTGGCCGCGGCCTTGGGCGCCGGGCTTCCGATTAACGAAGTGCGCGGCAGCATGGTTGTCGACATTGGCGGCGGCACATCAGATGTTGCTATCCTCTCGATGAAAGGCGTCGTCGTCTCCCGCTCATTACGCGTTGCCGGTGATGAATTGGACGAAGACATCATTCAATATGTGCGCAATAAGTACAATTTACTGATCGGTCAACGTATGGCCGAACACGCCAAAATCGCTATTGGCTCTGCATATCACCTACCCAAGGAAAAAACTGTGCGCCTGCGCGGTCGCAACCTGCTTTCCGGCCTGCCCGAAGCTATCGAAGTATCATCGGTCGAGTTGCGCGAAGCCATGTCCGGATCGGTTCAAATTATCATCGACACCATCAAAGACGCCCTTGATGAAGCGCCTCCCGAAATTGTGGCCGATTTGATGGATATGGGAATCTGTATGGCTGGCGGGGGGAGCCTGCTTCAGGGCCTTGACGAACGATTAACCAATGAACTAAATATTCGCGCTTGGGTTGCCGAAGACCCGATGAGTTGCGTGGCGCGCGGCGCCGGAATTGCGCTTGAAGGTCTCGAAATGTGGAGCGGCTTATTCATTGGTTTAGGGCGCGATGGCAGGGGGTAGGCGCTCAGTCTCCGGTAGATTATGAATCCAAAATCTTCTCTGCCGTGGCAGACCATTACACTGACATTAGTGGCGGTTGGCCTGGTCATTCTTGCATTAGGCGGATACCTCACCCCACTATCCCGTCTGGCGCTATCACCGTTAATTTCAACACAAACCTGGATCTCCGAACGATTTCAGGCGTTGCAACTCTATTTAACCTCACCACGCGATGTCGCCCAACTGATTCAACGCAACGCCGAACTCGAGGCTGAGATCGCCCATTTACGCACCCAAATCATTGAGTTGCAACAACAATTAGGTGAATACCGCATTCTCTCTGCATTGCTCGATTTCGCCCGCGCCTATCCAGAATATCAATATGTTGGCGCGAGTGTCATTGGCCGTGACCCTAGCCCCTTTGTTAAATACATCCACATCAATCGCGGATCTGATGACGGATTGCGGCGAGGCATGCCTGTGGTCACTCAACAAGGCCTGGTAGGGCGCGTATCTCAAGTAACGGCAGCGGCAGCGCTGGTGCAACTTATCACCGACCCATCGGTCGTTGTCAATGTTCGTCTGGAGCCTTCCCGCGCCGAGGCATTGCTTTCGGGTTCAATTACTGGCGATATTGGCCTGGATATGATCCCACAAGATGCCGATGTTGAACCAGGCGCTCTTGTGCTAACTTCAGGCCTGGGCGGCAACTACCCGCCAAATGTACTCATCGGTCAAGTCACCGGTGTTCGCAGCCAAGATTACGACTTATTCCAAAGCGCCTCCATGCAGCCGGTGGTAGATTTCACCCACCTCGAGATTGTCCTGGTCATTACCAACTTCCAGCCCGTTGACATCTCGCCGCTCATTCCTACCCCCGGCACACCCTAACCAAGAACAGTGTATTAGGCGAAGTTCCCCCAAACACCTTGTTCCCAGGCAACTCCCTCGAAAAATGTTTGCAACGCTTATTGCTTTACCCATATTCAGTTTGTTGGTCATTATCCAAACCAGCATTGTCAGCCGGGTTCCGATGTTACACGGAACTGCGGACCTAACCTTGTTGGTGGTCGTTGCGTGGGGGCTTCAAGAGCGTGTACGCACAGCCTGGCAGTGGAGCATTATCGCCGGGTTGATGGTTGGGTTCGTCACATCGTTGGGTATCTATATTCCGCTGATTAGCTATCTGGCGATCACGGCCTTAGCATTGCTCATCCGGCAGCGTATTTGGCAGATTCCAATCTTAGCGATGTTTGTTGTCACCATGATCGGGACACTGTTCCACCATATGCTAACAGCCCTGACCCTGAGTATTACCGGCACACCCTTGCCCTGGCTAGAAGCCTTTCAAGTCGTGACCCTGCCCAGCCTGCTGCTGAACCTCCTCCTGGCTGCACCGATCTTTGCCATCGCACGCGATTTCGCCGATTGGCTATATCCTGAAGAGATCCAAATATGAATGAATCAGGTATCCTTAAAAATCAAGTCACCGGCTGGCGAATCCTGGCCTTTTTAGTCATACTCAGCCTGGTATTCGCTTTGTATATTGTCCGGTTGATTAATTTACAAGTATTCGAATACGATGAATACTTCGCTCTCTCTGAAGAAAACCGCATCAGTGAAATCAGCCTGTCGACCTTACGGGGTGTGGTGTACGACCGTAATGGCATTGTCTTAGCACACAATGTCGCTTCGTACGATATTGCCATCTTACCGGCGCTGCTACCTGACGACCCCGGTGAAATTCAAGAAATCTTTCGGGAACTTTCTGAGTTAACTGGCATCCCTGTCAACCAGGGAGAAATTTCCCCGGCCACTCCTTATGTCCCTTGCGTCTCAGAACACGGCATTGCCCAAATAGCTGACTACGGTATCACCAGTGCCCCCTACCGCACGGTGAAAGTGCAGTGTAATGTCGATCGCACGATGGCTATGATTGTCGAAGAAAAAGCCATGGATTGGCCGGGAATGCAAATTGAGATTGAACCTATTCGCGACTACCCTACCGGATCATTGACGGCTTCCATCATTGGCTTCTTAGGTCCGATTTCCCAGTTTGATGAGGCTTACTATCGTGAACGCGGCTTCGTCCCTAACCGCGACAAAATCGGTTATGCCGGTATCGAGCGCTACTTTGAGGCGCTACTGCGCGGTAAACCCGGGAAACGCGTCGTTGAGGTAGATGTTGCTGGTCAAATCGTGCGCGATATTCACCCCCCCATTGCCCCAATCCCGGGGCAAAATATCACTCTCACCATTGACACCCGCCTGCAAGAAGCCACCGAGGCTATTCTCCTGGGTGAGATCGGCGGATGGAACGCCTATTTTGGAGAACTGCGTATCACCAGCGGTGTAGCAATTGCCATGAACCCCCAAACGGGTGAGATTCTCTCGATGGTCTCCTTTCCCACATATGAGAACAACCGCATGGCGCGCGTCATCCCAGCCTATTATTACGAACAACTCCTGGCCGACGTGCGCGACCCGCTGCTCAATCATGCCGTGGGAGCGGAACTTCCCGCGGGATCTGTATTCAAGCTATCCACTGCGGTGGGCGCCCTCAACGAGGGCGTGGTCACTCCTGAGCAGGTGATTGACACCCCAGGGCTGATCACCATCACCGAGAAATACACGCCCAACGATCCCGGCTACCAACGTGAATTCGTAGACTGGAATCGGGCCGGGTTCGGCCAACTCGACTTCCTCGGCGGAATCGCCAACTCCAGCAATGTCTATTTCTACAAGCTTGGTGGCGGTTATAAAGATGAAATCCCCGAAGGGTTAGGGATCTGCCGCCTGGGAACCTATGCCCGCGCCCTGGGATACGGTGCATTGCCTGGTATTGAGCTGCCCGATGCCACCGATGGCACTATTCCTGACCCCACCTGGAAGCGTATTGCCCACGGCGAAAACTGGGCTATCGGAGATACCTACATTGCCAGCGTCGGCCAGGGTTTTGTCATCGCCACGCCATTGCAAGTACTGATGTCGGCGGCAACCATCGCCAACGATGGCAAATTGATGCGCCCCACTCTGGTGCATGAAATCACCGACTCCAATGGCGTTGTGGTGCAAAGTTTCGAACCAGACATGCACTGGGATGTTACCGTAGATCCCGTGATCGACGTATACAACGACCCAGTTGCAGCAGGCGGCTGCGAAGCCAAACTGACCGGAGAAACTACAATTGTAGAACCCTGGGTGATTCAGAAAGTCCAGGAAGGGATGCGCCTGGCCGTAACCCAGGGCACGTTGTCGGTTGATGCGGTTGGCTTTCAGAATGTTGAAATTGCAGCGGCTGGAAAAACCGGCACCGCTGAATATTGTGACGAATTCGCCGCTGAAAAGAATTTATGCAAACCTGGCGATTGGCCAACCCATGCCTGGACTGTCGCTTACGCACCCTATGAAAATCCCGAAATCGCGGTCGTAGCGTTTGTTTACAACGGCGGCGAGGGCGCCAGCGTCGCGGGGCCGATTGTACGCCGGGTGATCGAGGCTTATTTCGAACTCAAGTCGATCGATACGGCACTCGCCAATCCATAGAGGCAGAAAATATTAATTGCAAATATAATTTCCTAACTGGCTATGGCGGCTTGTACACATACAGATGAAAGGCGTTCCGAAAAATAGGGGGGCGTTCCCCCCACCCGCCCCTATTTTTCGGGCTTGCCCTGCACAAGTGCGTAACTCCTAATATTGTAAAAGCAGGTTTTTCGATTCCATATGCGATTGCCCTGGGAGTAGCAACGCTGAAATTTCGGAACTCCGGCAGTTCATGCTATAATCGCAACTGAATTCAGGAGATTCTATGCCCCCGAAAATTGAAATTAAGGGCATCAGCGATGGCCTGCTGATCACAGTCGAAGAAGGCGATTGGGCAGAGATTCGCCAGGCCTTATTCGATCACATTCAAGCGCAAGGCGAATTCTTCTCAGGGGCCAACTTGAGCCTCGATGTTGGCAAGCATATTCTCAAAGCTGCCGAAATGGGTCGTTTGCGCGATCAAATTTCAGAATGCGGTTTGACATTACGGGCAGTTATCAGTACATCGAAACAAACCGAAGAAACCGCCAAGACTCTGGGCTTAGATACCTTTCTGACTAAGCCCCAGCCTGAAAAATCTGGGCGGGCCTACAACACAAGCGTGGACGGCGACGAGGCAATTCTGGTACAACGCACGTTGCGATCAGGCAACAACATCATGTACCCTGGACATGTAATCGTTGTGGGTGATGTCAACCCGGGCGCTGAGATTACTGCTGGAGGCAATATTATCGTTTGGGGGCGTTTACGCGGCACTGTCCACGCCGGGGCATTGGGCAACGAAGCCGCCATCGTATGCGCGCTAGAATTGATCCCCACTCAGCTTCGCATTGCCGAGAAGATCAGCATCACCCCACCACAAAAAGGCGAACCCAGGCCGGAGCTTGCTCGCCTGGAGGATGGGCAAGTCGTCGCCGAAGTTTGGAAAACACCCAAAAAGAAATAACCCCAAGAATGGGAGCCACTATCAAGGAAATCCAAATTACAGGATAGCAATATGGCCGCTAAAGTTATCTGCATCACATCAGGAAAAGGGGGCGTCGGAAAAACAACCATTACCGCAAATTTGGGCGCTGCGCTGGCCTCCCGTGGACAAAAAGTCGTTTGCATCGACGCCGATATTGGGTTGCGCAACCTGGATGTTGTTCTGGGTCTGGAAAACCGCATCGTCTATGATTTGGTAGACATCGTAGAAGGCCGCTGCCGCCTGCGGCAGGCCATGATCCGCGACAAACGCACTGAGGGGCTGTTCCTCATCCCCGCTGCGCAGACGCGCGATAAGACCGCGGTTTCGCCATCGGACATGATAAAACTCTGCGACGAATTGCGTCCCGATCATGATTGGGTCATCATCGACTCACCAGCAGGGATCGAGCGCGGTTTCCGCAATGCTATCGCGGCCGCCGATACGGTCTTCGTAGTCACCAACCCTGAAATTTCCGCAGTGCGAGATGCCGACCGCATTATTGGGATTGTCGAGGCCGAAGAAAAAGGCCCGGCCCGGTTGATAATCAATCGCATCAACCCGGAGATGGTGCAACGCGGCGATATGATCGGCACCGAAGACATTGTCGAACTGCTTGCCATCGAATTAGTCGGGATCATCCCCGAAGACAACAATGTCATTGTCAGCACCAATCGGGGCAACCCCATCGCCTTAGATGGGAAATCGCGAGCCGGTCAAGCGTTGCAAAATATCACCCGGCGGCTGATGGGCGAAGATGTCCCCTTGATGGATCTCAGCCCTCAGGGAGGTCTCTTCACCCAAATTGGAAAACTCTTCTCAAGCGGAGGCACCAAAAATGACTGATCTGATCCACCGCCTCACGGGACGAAAACGCAAAAGCGCATATCAGGCCAAAGAAAGACTGCAACTTGTTCTCATTCATGACCGCACCAACCTCTCTAGCAGTGTGCTCGAAACCATGAAAGACGAAATCATCGGGGTGATTTCGCGGCATATCGACATTGAACCCAACATGGTCAAAATTGAAATCAACAAAGATGGTCGCCAACAACGCCTGATTGCCAACATTCCCATTCTAGGCCCCAAACGCGGGCGCTAATCCTTTAGAACTTCCTATGTGCGCGGATGGTCATATGCCCGCGCACATTCTTTTTTCTCATGAAAAACATTTCCTGGCGTCACTTCGATTACTGGCTTTTAGGAGCGGTGGCTTTGCTGACTTTGTTCGGCATTGTCATGATCCGCTCGGCAATTGCCGGGAATATCGAGCTAATTGAAGGTAACACGGTCCAAAAACAAATAATTTTTGCCGTGACCGGCTTTGTAGTGATTGGTATTGTTTCAATCGTCGATTACAAACTTCTCGCCGCGCTCAGCCGCCCGCTCTATTTCGGCACAATTGCCATTTTGGTCATGCTAAACCTGGTCGGTGGCGCACTCTTTGGCTCGGCGCGCTGGTTTGTCCTCGGCCCTATCCTGATCCAACCTTCTGAGCTGGCAAAAATTGTCATGATATTGGTTCTAGCCGATTTCCTGGCACGCCATCAGGCAAAAATTAAAGACTTTCGCTGGGTGATCCGCAGCTTGTTACTCACGCTGGGGCTAACAATGTGGATTTTGCTGCAACCCGATTTGAGCACATCCATCGTCATACTGGTAATCTGGTTCACCCTGGTGTGGGCAACCGGATTAGAAGTCAAACATCTGCTTATCGCCGCCGGGGTTGGAGCGTTGTCGTTGGCGATCTCCCTGCCCCTGATGCTCATCACCTATAACCCGGATGCCGAGGGCGGGTTGATCAAACCCTATCAGATCGGGCGTATTATTAACTTCCTTTTCCCAGCCGAAGATGCCACACATGGCGACCTCTACAATGTGCAACAAGCCCTGGTCAGCATTGGTTCTGGCGGCTGGTTGGGGAAGGGCTACGAAAGCGGCACCCAGGTGCAATTGCGTTTTCTCAAAGTACGCCATTCCGACTTCATCTTCTCGGCCCTGGCGGAAGAATTTGGGTTTGTAGGGACCGTAGTTGTCATGGCCCTGCTGCTCTTCATCATTCTCCGTTGCCTGCGGGCTGCTCGTCTGGCCAGCGACACCTTTGGTGCGTTAATTGCCTATGGCGTAGCAACTGTCCTGGCTTTTCAGGCGATGATCAATATCGGCATGAACTTACAACTTCTTCCGGTGACAGGGCTGCCCCTGCCTTTCATGAGTTATGGGGGCAGCTCACTACTCTCGATGCTGTTAGGAATCGGTCTTGTCGAAAGCGTGATCCTGCGCCACAAAGCCCTCGATTTCTGATAAAATCCCTGCGCATTGCAATAATCTTCACAACAGAGGCAACTTATGACATCGCATTCCGAAACCAAACCAATGCGCGTGCGCTTTGCGCCATCTCCTACAGGGCGCACCCATATCGGCAGCGGGCGCACAGCCCTATACAATTACCTGCTCGCCCGCCAAACCGGGGGACAGTTCATTTTGCGCATCGAAGACACTGACCAAAAGCGCTTTGTCGCCGGAGCCGAGGAAGAACTTATCCAAAGCCTGCGCTGGCTGGGCCTGGACTGGGACGCAGGCCCCGATGTGGGCGGGACTGACGGCCCCTTCCATCAAACCGAACGCCGAGACCTTTATGCCCAATACGCCCGCCAACTCATCGAGAGCGGCCATGCCTACTACTGCTTTTGCCAGCAAAGCCATGAGACGAGTGAAGAGCATGACAAACAAAAACAACACCACCGGGATCTATGCCCTGACCGCGAACTGCCCATAACAGAGGCCGATGCACGCCGCGCCGCCGGGGAACCCCACATCATCCGTTTTAAGATGCCTGGCGAAGGCAGCATCACTGTACGCGATGCCATCCGCGGAGAGATCACCGTTGAGAACAGCACCCTCGATGATTTCGTGCTGGTCAAGTCGGACGGCCTGCCGGTATACCATCTGGCAGTCGTTGTAGACGATCATCTCATGGGCATTACCCACGCCATCCGCACCTCAGAATGGCTGCCCACCTTCCCCCTTCACGGACACATCTATAACGCCTTTGGCTGGCCGCAGCCGGTCTGGGTTCACCCCTCTATCTTCCTAAAACCAGATGGCAAGGGCAAAATGAGCAAACGCGATTCGGAAGACCTTGCCCAACAGGGCAAACCGATTTTCCTGGGCGACTTCAAAGCTAAAGGTTATCTGCCTGAGGCAGTCGTCAACTGGGCCGCCCTCATCGGTTGGAGCTACGACGATAAAACCGAGTTCTTCACCCTCGCAGATTTGATCGAAAAATTCAGCATCGAAAAACTCAGCCCATCTCCCGCCGCGATCAACTTCAGCAAACTCGACCACTTCAACGGCCTGCACATTCGCGCCCTCGACCCTGCCGATCTCGCCCGACGCTTGCGCCCCTTTTTTGAGCAGGCCGGGTACACGGTTGATGAGGCAAAACTGCTCCAGGTGGCAGAAGTCTTACAAATCCGGCTAACGCGGCTCGATGAAGCGCCCGAAAAAGCGGGCTTCTTCTTTGTAGATGAGATTCACCCCGCGGTAGATTCCTTAATCGGCAAGAAAATGAGCGCCGCCCAAAGCCTGAAGATGGCGCGCCAGATTTATGAGTTAATTGCTTCCTTGCCAGATTTCAGCGAAGAAAGCGCCAACCAGCCCCTGCGCGATCTCGCCGCAAACTTAGAACTCAAAGCCGGGCATGTGTTTGGCTTCTTGCGTAACGCGCTGACAGCCCAGCAAGTCAGCCCGCCAGTCTTCGAGACCATGACCATCATCGGGCGCGAGAAAGTCCTCGAGCGCATCCAAAACGCCATTGCCCTACTCGAACAAATCGCCTGATGCCAGTCCATTTGTTTGACGAATAATTTCAGCGGTGGTAAAATCTCGGTCGCAGTGGGGGCTCGTCTAACGGCAGGACAGCGGTCTCTGGAACCGTCAATCGGGGTTCGAATCCCTGGCCCCCAGCACAATAAAACACCCCGTCGAACGACGGGGTGTTTTTGTATTACAAATGACCGGTCTGTCTCAATTCTTTAACAATAGCTTTCGACGATGCGCTCCGATCCATCGTATAAAGGTGAATTCCAGGAACCCCGCCCTCAATCAACTCGGCGCACTGCTTTACGGCAAAATCCACCCCGAAGGATAGCAATGCTTCTTTTTCGCCTTCCGGAAGCGCGGCGATGCCCTTACGTATTTCTTCGGTTATCGTGGCCCCACACAGCCCGGCCAGCATTTCCATCATCTTCACACTATAAATCGGCATTACACCGGGGAGAATGGGCACAGTGATGTTCGCGTCTCGGCAGCGCTTAACGAAATCGAAGAAATAGGCATTATCGTAGCAATAATTGGTGATGATAAACTCAGCCCCCAAATCTACTTTCATTTTGAGATATTCTAAATCTTTGGCTCTGCTCTCAGCAGTGATATGCCCTTCAGGATAGGCCGCCACCCCCAGGCAAAAATCGTAGCGCGGCTTGATGAAAGACACCAAATCGGAGGCGTGTGGCAAGCTATCGAGGTGCGGGATAAAATCGCCATCATGCGGCTCGTCGCCGCGCACAGCCAGGACATTTTCAACGCCCAAAGCCTGGTAGCTATCCAATACGGTGACAATATCAGCGGGACTGAGGCCATAGCAGGCAAAATACGTCAGCACATCCAAACCTTTTTGGCGGATCAACTTCTCCACCAGTTGGCGTGATCCTTCTCGTGTAGAACCGCCTGCCCCGAAGGTGACCGAAATAAAATCTGGCTCCAGCGCGGCCAGCTCATTAATGGTTAATTCCAAACTAAGGGCCGCCTTTTCCGTGCGGGCGGGGAAAAGTTCAAACGAAAGGGTTGGTGCATCTCTCGACGTCCAAAGGTCGGTTAATCGCATTGCAGTTCTCCTCGAATACTGAAATTCTTACGCCGGTCGATAACAGAGAAACCGCTTCCCCGGCAATGAATGAATGCACGCACCATTTCCGTTGCAAAGAACACATTTCTTTGCGTATCCAAAAACCGGGTCATGCCCCGTACCTGAACAGCGATGCCCCCCTACCCCGGCGCTTACGGCAAATGGGTTGTTGTCGATCGCACATTTTCTCAATCTCCAATCTACTTCGAATTCATCATAGCATAAGCAAAGTGGCTCTGCAACTGGATTTGAGAAGCATGGCGGCTTCGCCTCCCATTTACGAAATACCATTCATCCAAGCGAGAAAGATCTTTACTTCATGTATGCCAGGATTTCCTCAATCTCTTGCAAATCACTTTTGGCAAGCTGCCAATCGACAGCCTTGGCGTTATCCAGCACTTGCTCAACTTTAGTCGCTCCCGATATCACAGAGCACACCGCAGGCTGGGCCATTAACCAGGCTTCGGCCAATTCGGAGAGATGGCGTCCTCTGGCCTGTGCCCAGGCTTCTAACTGCTCTACGATGGTGTAATTGGCATCCATCATGTAATCTTGAACATATTGGCTGAATTCACCTCGTGATCCGTCTGGAGCTGCCTGGCCGCGTTTGTATTTCCCGGTCAGAAAGCCGCCCGCCAGAGGGAAGTAGGGCACAAATCCCACCTCACCCGCTTCACAGTAGGGAAGAACCTCCCCCTCCACACCGCGTTCCAAGATATGATAATGCGACTGTAACGCCACAAAGGAATTCCATCCGCTGAGTTCAGCCAGCACATTGGCGTGTGCCATCCGCCAGGCAGGGAAATTCGAAGCGCCGATATACCGCACTTTACCTTGTTGGATCAGATCATCGAGGGCACGCAAAGTTTCGTCGATGGGGGTGTTCTCATCCCAACGATGAACGTAATACAAATCGATATGATCGCTTTGCAACCGCTTCAGACTGGCTTCCACGGCATTCATAATATGGTAACGCGAAGCCCCCTTATCATTGGGGCCATCGCCGGTGGGGAAAAAGAATTTCGTCGCTAATACAACTTTTTCCCAACGATTTTTAAGCGCTTTGCCTAAGGTGCGCTCCGACTCACCGTCGGTATACATATCTGCTGTGTCAATGAAATTTATTCCTGCACCCAGTGCGGCATCAATAATACTATCAACCTGCGTTTGAGGTACGGCATCGGAGCCAAAACGATTGGTCCCTAAACCGATTACCGAAACCTGGACACCCGCCTTGCCTAGCCGTCGATACTCCATCCTGATTACTCCTGTTGAACAATAGTAATACTCTTAGGAGTTACGCAGTTCGATGAAAGACGCCCCTATTTTTCGGGCTTTCTTCTCGCAAGTGCGTAACTCCTACTAAATTAAAAATCGTTGCGAAAAAAAAGCCGGATCAGAAGCTCGCTCCATGTATCCGGCTTGATTTGTTCGGTTAAATTTTTAAGCAAATTCGGCCATCAGGCGCATGGGAACTACCGTTGCGCCTACAATCCCCGGCCCGGTATGAACACCCAGTACAGGCGAAATGCGCAAGGTTTCCATTTTGGCGATATCCAGGCGCGCTTTAAGCATCTCGGTAAACTCTTCGGCTCTTTCGGACAACTGTCCATGCATCACTGAAACCCACAAGGGCGAATCGTCCTGGTACATCTCAACCAGATGATCCACCATCATATTCAGGGTTTTGCGCAGCGTGCGCCCCTTATCTACAGTACTGTATTTTCCATCATTGCGATCCACGCGGATGACAGGCTTAATGTTCAATAATGAACTGGCTAGCGCCTGCACGCGTCCGATCCGCCCGCCATGCGCAAGATATTCTAATGTATCCAGCGTGTAAATGACTTCGGTGCTGGCGCGAATTTGCTCCAGGCGCGCCAAAATGGCATCTTTGGCCCAGCCGGCTTTATTCGCCAAAGCCGCCGCCAAAACCTGAAAACGCTGCGCACCCGACAAGGTCATGCTGTCGAAAACGGTCACGGCAGCATCGGTAACTTGTTGCGCGCCCAAACGCGCCGACTGAATTGTTCCACTCAAACCCGAAGAGATGTGGATGGAGAGTATTTCATCTCCGGCCTCGGCCAACTTTCGATACATTGATTCGAAAATGCCGGGCGCAGGCTGCGCAGTAGTTGGAATATTCGGCGACATTTTCTGCAAGCGGTCATAGAATTCATCTGGGGAGATATCGGCCGAATTCATCTCACCTTCAGGAAATTGGATATACAAAGGAGCAACAGCCACTCCCAGATCTTCTACTTCATCCCACGATAAATCGGCTGCACAATCAGTTAGAATTTTCACGTCGTAATCCTTTCGTTTCAATAGATTTTGGGCTGCGTCAACATGCGTGAGACAACCCGATAAAATGGATTATTCCTTAATTAGACGACTCCGCCGGTGAAGCTGGCACGCAAGAAAATCCCAACGTCAAATAAAAATACCGCTGCATAAAGGAGAATATCGCGGCGATCACCGCGTCCCCTGGTATAGAGATATACTGCGGGAAGAGCAATCACCCCCACTACCCCGTAAAGGATATGCGTCCAACCTCGGGCAGGGACCAACCCACCCAGGGCCATGACTACGCCCAAAGCGCCCTGCACCAAGATCAGCGCTTCAGAAATCACAATTGCTCCCCAATAGTTGCTATCCACGCCCTGTTTACGGAAAAAACGCCAAAAGCCCCATATTGCCATCAACAGTACATATAGCAAAATTGTGTTAGATAAACGGGCATGAAAAATCACCATTAAGTAATCTCCATCATTCATTGGTCGAAATCAAACAACGGCACATCATACCACAACAGTATGATTCTGTTTCTGAGAGTTTGCTAAGGAGGCTAAGACAACCCTGATTTTTTCTACCAGGGTGAAGTACCAAAAACGCAAGATGTGGTTTAATTCCTTCATCGGCTTGATTGAAGAAATAAGCTTTTTGGCGCTACAACAACAGTGCATCTATGTGCATAAAACTGAATATAAAGCCTAGTGACACAGGAGATTTTGATCGTGAAGCTATTACGCTTTCTTTGGCTGGCCCCCTTAGCGGCCATCAGCATTTGGGCACTTTTTGCAGAACAAGTTCAGGCCATTTCCGCCGAACACATCCAAGCTACTCCCACCCCCCTGACAGGTTTACCCCCCAGTGTGATTGTTCCCAAAACGCACTTTCCTGAAATTATCACGGGGGCGATTGTAATAGTGTTGATTATTTTGACCGGCGTACTCATCCGCCAGCGAAAGAGTTGACAAGCCACATTTCCTGAGGTAACCTAGCTCCCAAGCCCTTAGATGGGTCCGGCGCGGCGGAAGCCTTCGAACCGTGCCAGGTCCGAAAGGAAGCAGCACTAAGGAGGTTATTCCGGGTGCCGCCGGAGTGCCTATCCGAGGGCTTACCTTCTAACAATCGCCCAAAAAACAATGGTGGGCGCTTCCCCCTCGCGCCCACCATTTGGTATAAAAACCCCCGAAATAGATATATGAATATATTTTAGGAATCACGCGTTTGCGAAAGTCCTTGGATAGATATTTAGGGTTTGCGGAACCTATCGAGAAACCCCCAATGTGTTGCGCAAACCCTAAAGCATGTTAAAGATACCCAATCACAGAGATCTTGTGAATAGGCAATTACCTGTGCCGTATAGACATTTGTACTGTTTTTGTTGATGCCGCTTGATGAAGGCGAGAAATTCTGCTATGCTGACCTAACAGCGAAATACGAACACAGATCCGCAATTGCGCATTACCCCATTTTCAACTGGCAATATTTGAATATTCGAGGAGATGCAATTAATGACTGCCAAAATCAGGGTGGCAATTCTAGACGATCATCAGAGCATAATCGATGGGTACTGCTTCCGAATAAGTCAGGATGCAAATATTGAGGTTGTCGCGACAGCGTACTACGGAGACGAGTTAGATGCGATGATCGCTCAACACGAACTTGATGTTCTTATTCTCGATATCAACGTACCGATCTCACAAGACAACCTCAGCCCATACCCTATTTTGCATTTCATTCCTCAGATTATCCAGCAACATCCTGATCTGAGTATTCTAGTTATTTCTATGCACCATCAGGCATCTCTGGTAAAAAGCGTGATGGAAGCTGGCGCTAGCGGTTATATCATGAAAGACGACCGTCATACCATTCAAGAACTTGCCTCGGTTGTGCGCACAGTGGCAAGCGGGGGTGTCCATATGAGTAAACTGGCACATGCTCAGTACTTTAAAAAAACACCGAAAAGCGGCAGCCTCACCCCTCGGCAGCGAGAAGCGCTTTCGCTATGCGCAGCTTTTCCAGATAAAACATCAGCAGAAATTGCGCACGAATTAGGGATTGCCAATTCAACCTTGCGAAATTTACTCTCAGAGGCCTACTTGCGTCTGGCAGTTCGCAGTCGCCCGGCGGCTGTTGCAAAAGCACGGCGATTGGGTATGCTCACACCGGAAGAATAAGAAACCTTGCATTATCCAATACTCTTTTCAAAAGCCAGACGTCTAGAAGTGTTGACACCACAAGATCGTGATCTATCGACTCTGGAAATACTTTGATTCTCCCCCTCTGAGCCACCGGTTTTCCCCTCGACCGATGGCTCGACCAGTTTTCTACCTTTTTTATTCCCTTCATGAAGGTATTTCTTCTACGCGCGCCACATAATTGTAAATAACTCATGGCTAACCTGAACACCATAGACATCATCGCTGAAATAGAAAAAGCGCTGACAGATCTGGCATCTCAAGAAGATGCTGTTGTAGTGACGAACGTGCGCTCTATTGTGCTGACAAATCTAGATCGTGGCCGGGTACAGAAATTCGTCGACGGTGATTGTAACCATGTTCAAGCTTATGTCCAGAAAGTAACCCAGGGCTACAAAGAATTTGGTCAAATAGTCAAGAGCCTTCAAAATGATCATTCCCCCATCGCGTGGACAGACCTACTCAGAAAGTAGGGTCAGGGAATGGCGCCTGGGACTTAGGTGTAGCAACTCGTTGCTCTCCGT
>CAYFMI010000069.1:0-21947 GCA_964344175.1 uncultured Anaerolineales bacterium | reverse complement strand
GCTACGCTTCGAATGCTGCTTCTGCTGCTGAATTGGCGAAGAAATTTATCGGGTAACCTGGCTCAGGTTCCACCGACCAAGAACACCAAACCGAAATACCCGATCAGGTTAACTTGCTCAGGTATTTCGGTTTCGATTGGAGCAAACAGATGCTTGCAACAAACGCCTCAGAACTCTAAAAATTTCCTTGACTCGTCAAGACAACAACTTTATAATGAGTGCGCTATCTGAAACACTGTCTCATCATACAAAACAACCATTATGGCAAAAGAAACCACTACCCAAACCGTAAAACGCATCAGCGATATACTGCGCTGTTTCACTACCGGGAACCCCGAAAGGGGCGTGATGGAAATCAGCCGCCAGACCGGGCTGCATAAAAGCACTACATCACGCCTACTCTCATCCCTTGAATCCGAGGGGTTAGTAGACAAAAACCCTGAATCCGGCAAATACCGTCTGGGGTTAGAAATCATCCATCTTGCGGGGGCCGTTCTGGAACAAATCGGGCTGCGACAGGCTGCTCACATGGCATTACGCGAGTTGGCAAATATTACACAAGAAACGATCAACATCGCAGTGCTTCACGGCGACGCGTGCATCAACATAGAGAGTATCAAAAGCCCGCAGCCGATTCAATATGCCGGACAATTAGGCCGCCGAAATCCGTTGCATTGTACATCGACGGGAAAAATATTTCTGGCCTTCATGAGCGCCGACGAATCTCGCCAGTGGCTCTCCCAGCCATTAGAAGCGTTTACCCCATCCACAATCACCGACCTCACCGCGCTAGAAGAAGATTTGCAAAAAACCCGGCAACTTGGGTATGCCAGCGCGCACGATGAATTTGATGAAGGCCTCAGCGCTATCGCCGCGCCGATCCGCGATATCAGCGGACGGGTAGTCGCTGCGTTGAGCATTTCAGGGCCAAGTTTCCGCATGGGGGCAGAACAAATCACGCATTATGCCCCTCGCCTCACAGCCGCCGCTCAAAAAATCAGCAACCAACTCGGTTATTTCACCCACTCCTAATTTTCCATCTGCTCCCAGGAGACAATATATGAAACCTTCCCTAACCAGCACTGGCGGAGTCATCGGGGGGCAATACCAGCCCCTCCTGAATTACGAAGTTCAACTCTTGCATCAATCGGCGCTTGATATTCTCGAAAACACTGGCGTAGCCATTCACAGCCCTATGGCGCTAGATCTACTTGAGGAAGCCGGGGCAAAGGTAGACCGTTCGTTGCCGCGGGCCTGGTTCCCAAAAAGCATGGTCGAAGATGCCATCGCCAGCGCCCCCGCCAGGGTGAAACTTTATGGGCGCAAACCCGAAAATCACCTCACGCTTGAGCACCAGCGCGTTTACCTGGGCACCGGTGGTACGACCATCAATGTACTCGATCTCGATGGCGTTAAGCGCAAATCGAGCGTGTTGGATTGTCATCAAATCCCGCGCCTGGTCGATGCGCTTGAAAATGTGCACTTTATCGTCCTGCCGGTTTACCCCAATGAACTCACCGAGGAAAACGCCGACATCAACCGTTTTTACGGCGGCCTGCGCAATAGCAGCAAACATATCATGGGCGGCATGTACTCGCTGCAAGGCACAATGGATGTCATTCGCATGGCGGAGATGATTGCCGGAGGGCGCGAGGCCTTACGTGAGCAGCCGATTGTCTCATTTATTACGCTGATGATCAGCCCGTTGCTGGTCGATGAAATTTATGGCGATATTATGATCGAAGTGGCGCGGCAGGGCCTCCCTCTGGCAGTGCCCTGTGAACCCATGACAGGTTCTACCTCCCCGGTAACTTTGGCCGGCAATCTCGCCATGTTCGCTGCGGACACTCTGGCTGGGGTGACGCTGACGCAACTGGCTAACCCTGGCACGCCGGTATTGTGCGGCTATGTTGGCACAATCACCGATCTGCGCACAATGGGCTATCTCTCAGGGGCGGTCGAGAGCGGGCTACTCAATGCCGGGGCGGCGCAGTTGGCTCAATATTGGAATCTGCCCTTTTACGCTACCGCCGGGATGAGTGACTCGAAAACGATCGACGCACAAACCGGATACGAAAGCGCCCTTACCACCCTGCTGGTCGCGCTCTCCGGGGCAAACTACATCCACGATGCTGCCGGGCTGATGGAATTTGCCATGGTTGCCAGCTACGAGAAGTATGTAATTGACAATGAAATTATCGGCATGGCCCTACGGATCTTGCGAGGCATTGAAGTAACCCCCAATACGATCGCCGCCGACCTGATCCACGAAGTGGGGCCCGGTGGACATTTTCTGAAAGCTAAACATACGATCCAAAATATGCGTTCGGAGTTCTTCTTCCCCCAATTAAGTGACCGCGACCTGCGAGAAGATTGGCAGACCCAGGGGGGGCTTGATGTCCGCCAACGCGCTAACACACGGGCAAGAGAAATTCTACAAGCAGACCAACCCCGGGCGATCTCCCCCGAAATCGATGCCCAAATCCACGCTGAATTTGATGTAATCGTTCCCTAAACACCGCGCCAAAAATAACCAAAAAGAGTGGGCATTGTATCTGTCCACTCTTTTTGCATTCCAGATTGTTAAAATTTTCTTTGCAAACACCCCAGGGCTTTCTTAAAGTCGAAACGAAAAGCGCTTTTACCGCTGAGAGCGCAAAGAACGCAGAGAAAAATTTAAAAAACTCAGCGAACCCGGCGTTCTCTGCGGTAAATTTCTGGTATAGCACAAATTTAAGAAAGCCGTGTGCAAACACCCTTGACACAGAACACTTGTTCAGGTATTATCCTAGTACAAATATTCTAGTTATTTGGTGATAGTTATCTTTCGGAGAGAAGCTTATGATGGCGAGAAAGAAAAAAGAGGGGCTAAGCGAAAAACACACCCGAGTGCTTCACGTTCTCGAAAGCTATACCGAGAAGCACGGTTATCCTCCTACAATTCGCGAGATTTGCGACCGCGCCAATCTCTCTTCTACTTCGGTGGCTAATTATTATCTCGAACGCCTCGAAGAAAAGGGGTATATCGAGCGCGATCGGGGTGTTTCGCGCGGCCTGCGGGTGGCTAAGACATTCAGCGATCAAGTGGTCACTACGGTGGAGGTCATCAAAGAAGGGTTAGATGAACTCCTGGCGGTTCCTTTGTTGGGCCGTATTGTTGCCAGTGAACCCATCCCCTTCCCCACAACCGATTTCAGTCCATACGATCCCGAGTCGACGGCAATAACGATTGCGAAAAGCATGCTTCCCACTCACGACCAAAACCGTAGCGATTTGTTTGCCCTAGAAGTGCGCGGCGACTCGATGATTGATGCCATGGTCAACGATGGAGATATTGTCATCATGAAAAAGACCCAGGAAGTGCATGACGGCGAAATGGTGGCGATCTGGCTCAACGACAACAACGAGACCACGCTAAAATATTTTTACGATGAGGGCAAACGCATCCGTCTGCAGCCCGCCAACCCCACGATGGAACCGATCTACGTCAATGACCGCAGCACCGTTGAAGTTCACGGCAAAGTCGTTATGGTGCTGCGTCAAATAGATGCGGCCTGAGTTTTTGATTGAGTTTATAATAAGGAACCCCAGCAGAAATTCGCTGGGGTTTTTCTGTGAGATAAAACTATTTTGCGCTTTGAGGCTCCCGCACCAATTCCCGAATACCCGCACGAAACTCTGGTGGGAACTCGTGCAATACCTGGCGAATCATCGATGCTGCACGGGAATTCACACTCGAAGTCAAAATTTGGCGCAGAAAATAAGCCGTTTCGTGCGATGAACGACGAATAAGCACACCAAGCGCCCGCGCCAAATCATCCTTTTGCTCTAAGGTTACCTCACGTACCAGCGGTGTAATCCAGCGGAAAACTGCCGGAAGGTTTTCGAACGATTCTTCATTTAACAAACTTGGTAAAGCCCGTAGCCCTACTCGAACCTCCCCAGGGTTATGCGATGCCAGCCACGTTTCCAACAAAAGCACAAAGGCACTCTGCGCTTCTAAGCGGAGGCGATGGAGGCCTTTGAGTACCAGCGCGTCGATAATCAACTCCTCACGGCAACTCGCTCCCCAAGATTGCGCCCGCTCTATCACAGGCTGGGGCGGAGTCGGGGGCACATTCCCCAATATTGCAACAGCCAACAAGCGGGTTTCAACCCAACGGTCTTCCCATAAAGCATCTACCAGTTGTAACGCCGCCGCCGGATTTTTTTGGGCGTGTTGAACAAAGCCCCGCTCAAGCCGGCGAATGACTGGCCGTGGAACTCGATAATTATGCAATAATGGCGCCGATTCGATGACCTGCCCCGGACGCAAGGTGCGATCGGCATAGAAGTCGAGTATCATATGCAAATTCGCCACAAACTCATCTGGGCTGCCAAATAGTTCCACGAGATCTAAAATCTGGCGTGACAAACGCGCCGGTTGAATAGCAGGCATAGGCTTACTCTCGGCCAGCCGGTTGAATAGCAGGCATAGGCTTACTCTCGGCCAGCCGCTTGATGCAGCGCTATAAGGGTAGAACTCACATCTGCGGCAAAGGTAAGCAAATCGCGGTCTTTCTCGGCCACATACTCACCCAGAGCAGCAATCAGCGAGGTGAAGGTCGCTTCCCATCCGGCGCCAACCAACACCAGGGGGTGCGCCGCCGAGGCTCCTGTTTGGAGTTGCGACCACATTGCCGCGACCTCTGCCAATGTCCCAATCCCCCCCGGCAGTGCAATCGCGGCATCACACTCATCAATCAAAGCGTAGAGCCGCTGACGCAAGGTGGGGTAACGCATTTCCTCCATCACCCAGCGATTGGCCTTAACCGGGCGCCATGCTTCGATCTCATCACAGGTTACCCCGATAACATGCCCACCGGCCTCGGCTGCCCCCCACGAAACTGCCTCCATTGTACCGATATAGCCTCCGGTAAGCACGGTATACCCTTGCTCACCCAGCGATTTTCCTAAAAGATAGGCTTCATGATAGGCGGGTTCACCCGCCTTAGGTTTTGAGCCGCCAAAAACTGTAATGCGCATTCACCACTCCCGTTGATAGTTTTGTTGCAACTTATTTAACACAGCTTGTTCCAAATCCACCCCGGCGATGGCGGCAATTTGGAGTAAATACAAGGTGACATCGGCCAATTCATCTGCAAAGTTATCAAGATCGAGCAGCGCTTCATCCCACTGAAAGAATTCCAGCACTTCGGCAGCTTCCAGATTTAAAGAGATTGCCAGATTGCGCAGCGTTTGGGGGCGCGGGCTAGCTTTCCTGTACCAACCTTTGGCGCGCACAAAGTCGTGCATTTGTTGAGTCAATTCATCGATTTCCATAAGAAGAGATTATAACCGGGAATTCGCACCCGGCCCAAATACAGTACAATAGGGTGAGATTGGAAAATTGCGAATTTTGGCTATGCGTATTATATTGACACACGAACAAACCGATTTCGACGGCCTGGCATCGCTCTTGGGCGCACACCTTATCGACGATGTTGCTGTTCCGATTCTACCCCGACGGCTCAATCGCAACGTGCGCGGCTTTTTGACGTTATATGGCGCTGCGCTGCCTTTCGTTGACCCGCGCGATTTTCGGAGTGACAAAATCGATTCGGTGTGTTTGGTAGATACACAGTCGCTAGTCAGCATCAAAGGCATGGGGAAGAACACGCGCGTCAAAGTAATTGACCACCACACCCTACGCGGCGATGTTCCCGCCCATTGGGAAATCACCACCGATGAGACCGGGGCCACCACCACGCTTTTTGTCGAAGCCATTCAAAACCAGAAGATCCATCTCTCTGCCATTCAAGCCACACTCCTGCTGCTAGGCATCTATGAAGACACCGGTTCATTAAGCTACACGCGGACAACCTCGCGCGACATCCGCGCGGCGGCATATCTCATCGATGAAGGCGCCAGCCTATCTATTGCCAAAGACTTTCTCAATCACCCGCTGTCCCTCGACCAACAGGCGCTCTACGAACAATTGCAGCAAGCCGCCCAACCGCATAGTAGCTATGGCTATTCGGTCATTATCGCACTCGGCGATGCGAAAAATACCGACGAAGAACTCTCAACGATCGCTCACAAATTGCGCGACACCCTGGATCCAGATGCCTTGTTCTTGCTGATTGAGACGCGCGCCGGTGTGCAATTGATTTGCCGCTCAACCAGCGACAATATTGACGTAGCCCAGATCGCGGCACATTTCGGCGGGGGCGGGCATCCGCGCGCTGCAGCCGGATTAATCAAAGACCGCCCTGTTAAAGAACTCCATACCGAGTTGGTTGAGATGCTCCCCAAATTCGTCCAGCCGCCCATCACCGTTGGCAAGATTATGTCGCGCTCCCCGCAGGTTATCGCGCCAGAAACGCCCGCCGAAGAGGTCTCCCAACGCATGCAGCGCTACGGGCACGAGGGTTATCCCGTCGTTGAAGGTGGCCGCATTGTCGGGCTGCTCACCCGCCGGGCTGTAGACCGCGCCATCTCGCATCGCCTCAATCTACCCGCCTCCAGCCTGATGAAAGCCGGTGACGCTCACGTACACCCAGATCAGTCAGTCGAGCACTTACAAAATGTGATGACCAACACAGGCTGGGGCCAAATACCGGTCATTGATCCGGACAACCACGAAATTCTCGGTATTGTCACACGTACAGATCTACTCAACACGTTGGCCCCCGAAACACCCCACCCCGGCCACCGCAATCTGTCCGAACAACTTCAGCAAGCCCTGCCGTCGCCCCGCCTGGCGTTACTCCGTGCGATTGCCGAGTCCGCGCAACAGCAGCGCGCCGCGCTTTATATTGTGGGCGGGTTTGTACGCGATCTATTACTCAACCGCCCCAGCCTCGATTTTGACCTGGTCGTTGAGGGTGACGGCATTGCCCTGGCGCAAGCCGTCGCCAAACATCTTGGCGGCCGTGTCACTACCCACAAACGCTTTGGTACTGCCAAATGGCACCTCGCTGAACAAAGTGAAGCCAACGCTCAAAGCGATTTGCTACTCGACCTTACCACCTGTCAGCCGCCGCTCCTCAGTCTCGATTTCATCACCGCTCGCACCGAGTTCTACACTCACCCCACCGCCCTGCCCACAGTAGAACGCGGCAGCATTAAGCTCGATTTGCATCGCCGCGACTTCACCATCAATACGCTGGCCCTGCGTCTCCACGGTCATCACTATGGCGAACTTCACGATCATTGGGGCGGATTGAGTGATTTGCAAAAAGGCACTATTCGAGTGCTGCACTCACTCTCATTTGTCGATGACCCTACGCGCATGCTGCGGGCTATTCGCTATGAGCAGCGTTATCAGTTCAAAATTGGCGAACGCACGCGGCAACTTCTTCTGGAAGCGCGCCCGCTGCTCGACCGTGTCTCCGGCGACCGCATTCGCCATGAGATTGATAATATCCTCGACGAAGCAAACGCTGCCGACATGATCACGCGCCTGAACGAACTTGGCCTGCTGGAAGCGATTCACAAAGACCTGGCGTGGGACGATCAAATAGCCGAAAAAATTGCTGCCCTTGAGGCACATACACCAGCCCCGGCATGGAATCTCGCCCCTGGCCTGGATGGGGGGCGCCTGAAAAAAGCGCTGGCCTACATCCTGTGGTTATCCCCGATACCCATTTACCGCATTCAGGGGGTCATAAAACGTCTCAAACTGAGACGCACCCTCGCAGAGACGATCCGAGCCGCCTGCTTCATTTGGCACGAACTCCACGAACTGCGCACCGAAAAACCCAGCCAAATCGTGGCACGTCTCGATAAGATTCCCCCGCTGGCTGTTTACGGTCTGTACCATGCCGCCGATGATGCTCATATCCAAGACACATTGAAAAAATACACCACCACCTGGCGGCAGATTGCCCCCCACGCCAGTGGGCACGACCTGCGCGCTTATGGCATTCCGCCCGGGCCGGTTTACAAGAACATTCTCACCCGGTTACGGCAGGCCTGGATTGATGGTGAAGTCACCTCACGCGATGAAGAAATCATATTGCTAGAAAAATTAATTACCGAGCAAAAATAATCTTGCGTCTTCTAATAATCCATGCTAGAATCCAGGCGCTATAGGGTGGTAGCAATACTGCTGTCGGCGAAAAGTGGGCATCCCCCACTTTTCTTTGTGTCTGGGGCACTACCACTCTAAATCGATGGAGAAAATAACATGAAGAACGATTTTGCATTGGCCTTCAAACAAATCCTCGATGATCGCGGCTTACCACAAGATGTGGTTGTCATGGCTATCGAAGATGCTATGGTATCGGCCTATCGGCGCGCAGTGCATGCTTCTAGCGCACAGCACGTTGAAGCCAAGCTCGATCCCGAAACAGGCGCGGTGTTGATCTTTGCCGAGAAAGAAGTTGTGGACGAAGTTCAAGACGAACGCACTGAGGTTGTTTTAGCCGCTGCCCAACAAGTAGACCCTGAAGCGGAATATGGTGATATGGTCATCGTCGAAAGCACACCCGGTGACTTTGGGCGGGTAGCGGCCCAAACCGCGCGCCAAGTGATCCAACAGCGCATTCGCGAAGCCGAACGAGACGCCCAGCACAAATATTACGCCAACCAAATTGGCGACATTGTTAATGGTATTGTACAAGCCATCAATGCAAAGCAAATCAGCCTGGGGCTAGATCTTAAGGCTGAAGGGGTGATGCCTCGCAGACAACAAATTCCGCGCGAATTTTTCCGTGTTCACGACCGTGTTCGGGCGCTCCTGCTCGAAGTTCAAGATACCAATCGCGGGCCAAAGATCATCCTTTCACGCGCCCATCCGGATTTCTTGCGCCGCCTGCTCGAAAATGAGGTCCCCGAAATATATCACGGCATGGTAGAAATCCGCTCTATTTCGCGCGAGCCAGGGCAACGCTCAAAAGTAGCAGTCAGTGCGCTTCAGCCGGGGGTCGATCCGGTTGGCGCCTGTGTCGGTATTCGCGGTGTCCGCATTCAGGCCATTGTGCGCGAACTCAATGACGAAAAAATTGACGTCATCGAGTGGAACCCTGATCCCGAAGTGTATATCGCCAAAGCCCTCAGCCCCGCACGAGTGCTGAGTGTTTTCTTGGAAGACATCGATGGCCCCAAGACAGCTACCGTCGTGGTTCCGGAAGATCAACTCAGCCTGGCTATCGGGCGCGACGGGCAAAATGCCCGCCTGACAGCCAAACTCACCGGATGGCGCATTGACATTAAGAGTCTCATTGAAGCGACATCTGAATTGCTCTTCAAGTTGAAGAATAACACGACCTATGGCGAATTTCTTGAACAAGAACAGGATGCCATGCAACAAATTGAAAAGTTGATGGTCAAGAAGGCCGAAGGCCGCCCAATCACACCAGAAGAATTTCAAGAAATGCAATCCTTCACAGATCGCATTGAACGGGGACGCATCAACCAACTACGGGGCGAGAAAATTGAACTAGAGCAGCGCACTGAGGCTGCTCAGGAGGGCATTCCCCCTGACGCCTATGACCTCCCCCTGGAGACTTTGGGCTTCGCCAATCGCCTCAACACATTGCTTCAAGAAGGCATCCAAGCTGAAACTGTTGGCGATCTCATGTTTGCCATGAATCTCGACCCCGAAAATATCCGCGCGATTGATGGCATTGGCCCGAAAGCAATGCTGGAGATCAGGGAGGCGCTTGATCTCTTGAGGGTTTCACTCGCTCCTGTCGAAAGCACAACACCGGAGCCTACCGAAGATGTTCAAGAACTTGCCGAGACAGACGTTGTACATACAGCAGAAGATGAAATCCCCGACGAAACTATTACACCTGATCTCTCAGAAGATACCCCCGTAACTACGGAAGCGCTTGCAGAAACAGAAACTCCTGAAGAAGTCGTCGAGGAAACCCCACTTCTCGATACAGCAACACCTGAAGAAGAAATCGCGGATGTTGAGGAAGACATTCCTGAATCGATGGAAGAGATTTTCAAACTCAAACCCGAAATGCTTGATGCTTCAGAAGAAGAAAAGTATCCCTTCGTAGAAGAAGATGATGATGAAGATGGTGAAAAGTCGAAAAAACGCAAGAAATACGTTCATGTCGAGTACGACCCCGATCGAGATGTCACTATCTACCGCAAGAAACGCAAGCGCACTTCGAAGGAGTGGGAAGATTGGGACGAAGAAGACGATTGGGATATTTAGCTTCTAAGGCGGTCGGTGTGCAGTGACTCAAAATCAAAAGAGAAAACACGTCCCGCAACGCACCTGTGTTGGCTGCCGCACGGTGTACTCGAAACGAGCGATGACGCGGGTAGTCCGCACTGCCGAGGGTGTCAGCATTGATTGGAGTGGCAAACTCGCCGGACGCGGGGCATATTTGCATAATTCGCGCACCTGTTGGAAAAACGGGCTAAAAAGTGCCCTGGCCCGTGCTCTTAAAACAAAAATTAGCCCGGAAGATTTGGAGCGCTTAGCGGAGTATGCAAATTCACTCCCTCCAGAGTAAGACATGAAGCGCACACATAGGCAGCATAAAAATTACATTAACGTCCTAACGACCAGCAAGCGGATTCAGTCCAGATGAAGGTCTAGACTCACCCCACTTCGCCAGCTCATTGGGGCGAAAAGCAAAATGTCTGGTGTACCGGCATCAACCCGAAAAACAGACATTTCCTCCCTTCATCGGCAAGCCTCGAGGCCTGCGTTAGTATACTAGGAGTGAATATATGAGCAACAATGGCGAACTCAAACCAATTGAACTCCCTCTCATTGTTACCGTACGTGATCTATCTGAAAAACTAGAATCCAGCCCCATTGATGTGATCAAGACCCTCATGTCCAATGGGGTAATGGCAAATATCAATCAGGAAATCGACTTCGATACTGCAGCCATTGTCGCGGCAGAGTTAGGCTTTGATGCAACGCTTGAAACTTCGAAAGAAGAAGTGCGTGCAGATGCCAATGAAATTCCACTCTGGCGCAGACTGATTGCCAATGAATCACCTAAACATCTGCAACCCCGGCCTCCGGTGATCGGCATTTTGGGGCATGTCGACCACGGGAAAACTACTCTGTTAGATGCAATCCGTCAGACCGATGTGGCTGGCGGCGAAGCCGGTGGCATTACCCAGCATATTGGGGCCTATCAAGTTCGCCATAATAACCGCCTGATCAGTTTCATCGACACCCCTGGGCACGCGGCTTTCACAGCCATGCGGGCGCGCGGCGCACAAGGCGCCGACATCGTTGTGCTGGTTGTGGCCGCCGATGACGGTGTTATGCCACAAACCCGGGAAGCGATTGCCCATGCCCGCGCCGCCAAAGTGCCCATCGTTGTTGCTCTTAACAAAATCGACCGCCCGAACGCATCCCCCGACCAGGTCAAGCAACAGTTGGCCGAAACAGGCCTAGTCCCCGATGAGTGGGATGGCGATACGCTAGTTGTACCGATTTCTGCCAAAGAAAAAGAGGGCCTGGACGATCTTCTGGAAGCCCTGCTACTGGTTGCCGACAATACAGAAATTATTGCCAACCCAAAGGGAGACGTATTTGGCACCGTCATCGAGGCCAGCCACGAACGCGGGCGCGGCGCAGTTGCCACACTGTTAGTGCAAAATGGCACCCTAAAAGTCGGCGATGTCGTTGTCGCCGGCCACTCCCAGGGCCGCATCAAAGCCATGTTCGACTATACGGGCGCAGCCATCCAAAAAGCGCTTCCTTCAACACCGGTTTCAGTGATGGGGCTGGGAGAAATTCCAGCAGCGGGCGAATTATTCCAGGTCGTGAAATCTACTAAAGTCGCCCGCGACATCGTCGCCCAACGCAAACTAGACGAAGAGCGCGATACGTCATCCCAGGGCGGCATGACCCTCGAGCAGCTTTTCGCCCGCGCACAAGCTGGCGAAGTGCAAGAACTACGCCTGATCGTCAAAGCCGACGTGCAAGGATCACTAGAACCAATTATTAATTCGCTGGAGGAGATGGAAGTCCAGAGTATTGGCGTAAACATCTTACACGCCGACACCGGCAATATCGGCGAAAATGATGTCATGCTGGCTTCAACTTCAAATGCTATTATTATTGGCTTCAATGTCAGCCCCGACTCTGCAGCCCGGCGCATGGCCGACCGCGAAGGTGTTTCCATCCGTTCCTACAACATCATCTATCGCCTGACAGAAGACATCGACAAAGCGCTAAAAGGTCTTCTGGAACCTGAAAAGCGTGAAGTTGTTGTTGGCCGCGCCAGAGTATTGGCGGTGTTCTCCGCATCGAAAATTGGCAAAGCTGCTGGATGCCGAGTAACAGAAGGCGAGTTGCGCCGCAACGCGCATATGCGCGTACTGCGCGGCGAAGAAGCCCTCTTTACAGGCGAAGTTGCCTCGCTAAAGCGCCACCAAGAAGATGTGCGCGAAGTGCGCGATGGATTCGAATGCGGTATTGGCCTAAAAGGATTTAACGACTTCGAAGAAGGTGACATCATTGAGTGCTTTACCATCGAAGAAGTGAAAGTCCTCTAATTTTTAATTCCGACAACCTTCGAAAGACTGGAGTTGTAAATGGTTTCAAATTTACGCTCTCAGCGCATTGCTGACCGAATTCACGAAGAACTTTCTACCATGTTACTCATGGAAGTAGCCGATCCACGCGTCGCTGCCGCTCAAATCACCAAAGTGCGCGTAGATCGTGAACTCTCCTATGCGAATATCTATGTTTCTTCGCTGGAGGGCAGTGAAGATGCCGACATAATCCTTGATGGCCTTCGCCATGCCGGTGGTTTTTTGCGCAGCGAGCTTGCCCGACGAGTGCAGTTACGACACTTCCCGCGCCTGCGTTTTTATTGGGATCCTAGCCCTGAACACGCAGATCGTATTGATCAATTACTCGCTTCTCTGGATACCGGAGAAGATGAAACCAATGAAAACGCGTCGCACGAAGAGGCACCTATTGATGAATGAAAGTGACCTTCGCGCAGCTCGAAAAACGATCCGCGAGGCACAGCGCATACTCATTGCCTCACACATCCGCCCGGATGGAGATGCAGTTGGCTCCCTCTTAGGGTTAGGCCTGGCCCTGCAAGATGCCGGGAAAGAAATCCAAATGGTATTGAGCGACGAAGTTCCCAAATCATTTCACCATCTTCAAGGGAGCAATCAGATCAGCAGAAGGCCTGATGGCGTCTTTGATACCATCATCGTAGTCGATTGCTCGGGGCTTGACCGCGTAGGGGATATTTTCGCCAACGAAAATTTTACCCCTGACATCAATATAGACCATCATGTCAGCAACCAAAACTTTGCCCGCATCAACCTTGTGGAACACGAAGCCACTGCAACCGCAGAGATGCTCAGCGCCTATTTACCCGCCCTGGGGCTAACCCTCACCCGCCCGATTGCTGAAGCCCTGCTGACCGGCATCCTTACCGATACAATTGGCTTTCGCACAACGAACATGCGCTCCGATGCACTCCGCCAAGCCGCCGCCCTGATGGATTTAGGCTGCAATCTCCCCCTGCTTTATGAGAAAGCCCTCAACACACATTCTTTCGAGGAGATTCGGTATTGGGGTGCGGGATTGAGCAGCATCCAAATTGAAGACCGCCTAGTATGGGCAACCTTACGCAGGGAAGACCGCCATACCGCAAATTATCCAGGGCTAGATGATGCCGATCTGATCAATATCCTGACGACGATCAAAGACGCTGATATTGCCCTGATTTTCATCGAACAGCCACAAGAATATATCAAGGTCAGTTGGCGCGCCCGCCCGGGGTTTGATGTCGCCAAACTGGCCGCACAATTTGGCGGCGGAGGTCATAAACCCGCCGCGGGGGCCACAATTGAGGGAGAATTGCAGCAAGTGCAAACAGAGGTTCTCGCAGCAACTATGGCTGTGCTTAATGAATAGAAGCGTAACCCAATCGCAACGTTAACAATTTATCTTCTAACAGAAATAAGGTAAAATTTATGCATCCCACACAATTTACACTGGGGAGATCAAATCATGGCTAACAAAATTAAGAATGTCGTTTCAGGGGCCCTTGTCATCGACAAGCCCGTTGGATTAACATCGCATGATGTTGTAAAAATTGTCCGCCGCGGCACAAATATCCGCCGAGCGGGGCACACCGGCACACTTGACCCGCGCGCATCAGGTGTGCTGGTCGTTCTCGTCGGCCCAGCAGTGCGGTTGAGTGAATTTATCGCTGCCGACGATAAACGCTATCAGGCCACGGTCAAACTGGGCGCATCGACCGACACCTTTGATTCCGAGGGGCGCATTACCCATACGGCCCCTTACGACCACATCACCGAAGACCAATTCCTCACCTTACTAAAAAGCTACGAGGGCAAAACACTGCAAATGCCGCCGGTCTACTCGGCCATCAAGGTACAGGGAAAGCCCGCCTACAAACGCACCCGCGATGGTGAAGAAGTCGAACTCGAAGCGCGCGAAATCGATGTTTATACGCTGGATCTCTTAGAGTGGTCACCGCCCGAAGCCGTTTTGGACGTGTACTGCTCATCGGGGACTTATGTGCGTTCTCTGGCAAACGATATTGGCGATGACCTGCAAACCGGCGCTCACCTGATTGGTTTGCGCCGCACCAAGAGTGGATTTTTCACCCTCCGTCATGCCGTCCGTTTGCGCGAATTGCAAGACGCGTTTCTAACCGGGGAGTGGTATCGCTATCTCATCCCGGCAGCTGAGTTACTGCCCGATTGGCCGCTGCTCGAATTGAATAACGAACTAGTGGAAAAAATTGCCTTTGGTCACCGCATCCCCGCCGGAGACAACCCCGAAATGACCGAAGATGGCTTGACCCGCGCCGTCAGTGAGCAGGGCGATCTGGTTGCAATCTTGGGTTTTGACGAGACCAAGCGTGAGTGGCAGCCCCGTAAGGTTTTCTTCCAAACCTGATCGCTCTTTCGGAACAATCGGGTGATATTCAACCCCGATAACATCACAGAACCTTCTAACGAATGCAACATTACTGGGCCCTCGATGATGTGCACACACAGAACTCCTGGCTGACAATTGGCTCATTCGACGGTGTACATCGGGGGCATCAAAAAATCATCCAAGAGTTAACTGCCGGAGCACATGCCGAAAATGCTCCGGCAGTTGTCCTCACGTTCTTCCCCCACCCCGCTACAATCTTGCGGGGGTATGATTACCCCTTTTATCTAACTACTGCCGAAGAGCGCGCCCGGCTATTGGGCGAATTAGGCGCCGATATTGTCATCACGCACCCTTTTGACGAAACGGTTGCTGCTACTTCGGCGCGTGATTTCATGGTGGGGCTGCATCGTCATTTGAACATCCGGCATCTGCGCGTGGGGTACGACTTTGCCCTGGGGAAAAACCGACAGGGTGATATTCATGCGCTACGCCAATTAGGAGAAGAACTGGGCTTCTCACTGCGTCGGACCGAACCGGTATTGTTGGATGGTGACATTATCTCTTCCAGCCGAATACGGTTTCTCCTCGGCGCCGGACAAGTTGCCGAGGCCGCCGAACTGCTTGGCCGCACTTACGTTGTCCACGGGGTTGTGGAACACGGCGACCAACGCGGCGCAACACTGGGTTTCCCAACCGCAAATCTGGCCGTATGGGCCGAGCAAGCCATCCCCGCAGCGGGGGTGTACGTCTGCCGGGCGCACTTTGGCGGTCAAAGCTGGGGAGCAGTCACCAACATTGGCGTGCGCCCCACCTTTGAGAGTCTCCCCGTCAATCCCCGCGTCGAGAGCCACATCCTGGATTTCGAGGGCGATCTCTACGGCGAAACCATCCAGTTGGAAATCATTTCCCGCCTGCGCGGCGAACGCCGTTTCCCCAACGTAGACGCGCTGGTCGAGCAAATCCGCAAAGATGTTCACGCGGCACGCCAAGACTTGGCGGGTTGACAAGGTTTTCAGACATCGTTATACTCCAGACAAATATTCTGCACGGGGAGCCCGACATGCCGGGCTGAGAGGAGCGCAAGGCGCTCGACCCGCTTACCTGATCCGGATAATACCGGCGGAGGGATCGCAGCAGGCGAAAAATACCCCTCTCCCGGCTCCGGGGGAGGGGTTTCTTTATGCGTGTGATTGTGATTGCCAATGGGGAATTTGCCGACGGTGCGGAGTTGGCTGCTTCCGTCCAACAAGGGGATATTCTCATCGCGGCGGACGGCGGGGCGCGGCACTGTTTGAGTCTGGGTTTGCTCCCCAGGCTGGTCATCGGCGATTTTGATTCGCTCACCCCAAATGAAGTCCAAACCCTGTCGCAATCCGGCACACCGATCATCCAGCACCCGCGCCAAAAGGACGAGACCGATCTCGAGTTGGCCTTGCGCCAAGCGATCGTTTTTTCCCCCGATGAAATCATCGTTTACGGCGCGCTGGGCCTGCGTTGGGATATGACCATCACCAATTTATTGTTATTGGCCCATCCAGATTTTGCTACCCGCGACATCCGCCTGGTAGACGGACGACAAGAAATTTTTCTACTGCGGGGTGAAACCTCACGGACTATCCACGGCCAGCCCGGCGATACCGTTTCTTTGATCCCTATACAAGGCGATACCAGCGGCATTACTACCCAGGGCCTCGAATATTCCCTCAATGACGAGAGGCTTGTCTTCGGTACCACACGCGGGGTCAGTAATTCGCTGCTGGGCCATGAAGCTCAATTGCAACTGGCTTCCGGATTATTGCTTATCATCCACATTCGATTGGCGATGGATGGCAGATAGCCGCCAGGTTCCCGCTTTCGCCCCCCCATCGTCGAATAAGACAGGAGATTGTTATGAATAAAAAACTCTTATTGTTACTTTTTATGCTGGCACTCACCGCTTGCGCCCCCGCAACGCCCAATACGCTGACAATCATGACGCATGATTCGTTTGCGATTTCTGAAGACGTACTGGCTGCTTTTCAAGAACAATACGGCGTTGAAGTTCAATTCATTGCTGCTGGCGACACCGGCACAGCGGTGAACAAGGCAGCATTGTCCAAAGACAACCCCTTGGCGGATGTCTTTTACGGTGTCGATAACACCTTTTTAAGCCGCGCCCTCAACGAAGACATCTTTGAAGCTTACGCCTCACCGCTGCTCGCCGACATCCCCGACGAATTCGAACTCGACCCCCAACACCGTGTCCTGCCGGTAGATTTTGGCGACGTATGTCTAAATTATGAAGTTGCCTACTTCGCAGAAAATCAGCTTGAGCCGCCTGGCTCGCTCGAAGACTTGCTGCTACCACAATATGCCGGACTGCTGGTGGTCGAGAACCCGGCCACGTCATCACCGGGCCTGGCGTTCCTATTCGCCACAATTGGTCACTTCGGCACCGATGGGTATCTAGATTTCTGGCAGGGGCTGATGGAGAATGACCTCAAAGTAGTCAACGACTGGGAAACGGCCTACTATGGCGAGTTCAGCCAGTGGGGCGGCATACGCCCCATTGTCGTTTCTTACGGCTCCAGCCCGCCTTTCGAAATGATCTTCGCCGAGGAAGCGCTGGATGCGCCCCCCACCGCCGCCGTCACCAGCGCGGGGAGTTGCTTCCGCCAAATTGAATTTGTGGGCATTCTCAAGGGCACACAAAACCGCGCAATGGCCGAAGCCTGGATTGATTTCATGCTCTCGCCTACTTTTCAAGAAGGTATTCCGTTGCAAATGTATGTCTTCCCGGTGAATCAAAACGCCCAACTCGACAGCGCCTTCCTGGACTATTTAGCGATACCCGAAGCGCCGGCATTTCTCGCCCCAGATGAAATTGCCGCCCACCGCGAAGAATGGATTAACGCCTGGACAGAAACCGTACTACGGTAAATGATGTACAGCCAATAGCAATCACCATGAACAGCACCCGCACCCGCACCCGCACCCTCCTCTGGATCGCGCCCCTGGCTTTTCTGGCCGTATTCTACTTTTACCCCCTGGGGAGCATCCTACGTCTGAGTTTCAGCCGCGGCGAGGGCAATCTCGTAACGCCGCTTCTGGATGCACTGCGGTCGCCACTGGTGAGACGCGTAACAGGCTTCACCATCTACCAGGCGGCGCTCTCCACCCTGGCGACTCTGCTAATCGGGTTGCCGGGGGCGTATCTCCTGGGGCGCTACGAGTTTCGCGGCAAATCCTTGCTGCGGGCATTGACCGGCGTGCCCTTTATCATGCCGACGCTGGTGGTCGCGGCGGGTTTTAACGCGCTGTTCGGTCCGCAAGGTTGGTTGAACCTCGCTCTGATGAAAACCCTCAACCTCTCTGAAGCGCCGCTGCACATTCTCCATACATTTACGGCAATCCTCATCGCACACGTCTTCTACAACCTGACCATCATCTTGCGCATGGTTGGCGATTTCTGGTCACGACTCGACCCGCGCTTACAGCAGGCTGCTAAGGTGTTGGGGGGCAATCGCTGGCAAGTATTTCGGCGGGTGACGCTGCCACTGCTCACGCCGGTCATCGCCGCGGCGGCATTGCTGGTGTTCATCTTCAATTTCACTTCGTTTGGCGTGATCCTGGTGCTGGGAGGCCCAACATTTGCCACGTTGGAAATCGAGATCTACTACCAAACTATCAGCTTGTTCAACCTTCCAATGGCGGCAGTGTTATCTTTGCTCCAACTCACCTGCACGCTGGCGATGACGATCCTTTATACACGCCTGGCGAACAAACTCACGCGCCCCTTCAGTCTGCAATCTCAAGCCCGCACACAGAAAAAACTACACCGGCCCGGTCAACGCCTTGCAGCAGGATTGATGATCTTTTTATTACTGGCCCTGACCCTCACTCCCTTGTTGGCGCTGTCCGCTCGCTCATTCACATCCCTGGAGGCCATGCATAACCGGGGAAACAACCTTGAGCCTGGTTTCACGCTGGCCTTCTATCGGGCGCTGGGGAGCAACACACAAGATTCATTCTTTTTTGCGCCACCGAGTAGTGCATTAAGTGTCTCACTGACCTACGCAATTCTTACCGTGATCTTTGCCCTGGCTCTCGGATTACCCGCTGCCTGGGCGCTGGCGGGCAATCGCAATGCTCGTCTGAATCGCGTTTTAGATCCGTTGTTGATGCTGCCCCTGGGGACATCGGCTGTCACCCTGGGGCTGGGCTTTATTGTGGCATTGTCGCGTCCGCCGATCGATCTGCGCACATCCCCGCTTCTGATTCCCATCGCGCACACATTGGTTGCTTTTCCGTTCGTCGTACGCAGCCTGACCCCAGCGTTGCAGAGCATTCGCCCACAATTGCGCCAGGCCGCCGGAGTATTGGGGGCTGCGCCTCAGCAGGTATTCCGCTACATCGATTTACCCCTGGCCGGACGCGCCCTATTAGTGGCGGCCAGTTTCGCTTTCACCATCTCAATGGGCGAATTCGGCGCGACGGCCCTGCTCACCCGCCCAGAATACCCCACTGTGCCGGTTGCCATTTACCGGCTGCTTTCACGCCCAGGAGCCATGAACTACGGGCAGGCTCTGGCATTGAGTACAATCTTGATGGCCGTCGCCGTGGTTGGAATGCTGGCAATCGAACGTTTTAGAATCGCGGAGATAGGCGAGTTTTAAGATGAATGCCCCAGACCGCGCTCTGAGGGTTGGGCTATATACAATACCATGTCTCTCATAATTACTCACCTCTCCAAATCTTTCGGTAGCACCCGTGCCTTGCAAGACATCTCCCTTGAAGTCTCTCATGGAGAAATCGTCGCCTTGCTTGGCCCCAGCGGGTGCGGAAAATCAACCTTGCTGAATATCATCGCCGGGATCGAAAATCCGGAATCTGGCGAACTCTCCTGGGAAAATCAACCCTTGCGAGATATTCCCGTGCATCGGCGCGGCTTTGGTCTCATGTTTCAAGATTACGCCCTCTTCCCCCACATGACAGTCGCGCAAAACACGGCTTTTGGCCTAAAAATGGCAAAATGGGAGGCAGCCGAAATTGAAACGCGGGTGAACGCCGTTTTAGAATTGGTCGGATTGAGGGGCTATGAAAAGCGGGATGTGGGAACACTTTCTGGCGGGGAGCAGCAACGCGCCGCCCTGGCGCGGTCGCTGGCCCCGAAGCCGAAACTGCTCATGTTGGATGAACCACTCGGATCTTTAGATCGCAGTCTACGCGAGCAATTATTAGTAGAACTGAAAAAGATTTTACAAGAAACTCGCCAGACTGCCCTGTATGTCACTCACGATCAAGAAGAAGCCTTTGCCCTGGCCGATCGTATTGCTGTGATGCAAAACGGCGCTATCGCTCAAATTGGCACTCCGCAAACCATTTTCCGCCAGCCAGCCACATCTTTTGTGGCGCGATTTCTGGGGTTTGAGAACATATTCGAGGGTTTGGCACACCGAGGCACCGTAGAGACACCCCTGGGAGTTTTTGCCGCGCCCTCGGATCTCGAAGGCAAGGTTGAAGTACTCATCCGCCCCGACACGCTGACGCCCGGCTCAAAAGGGCCTCACCAACTCGAAGGGCATCTGACGGCACTCACCTTCCGGGGCAGCCGCTGCCGCATGGAGGTAAACATCAAGAATCATAAACTGGTTTTCGAGCTTTCGTCATCGCAAGCTCCTCTGCCAAAACCCGGCGAAATCATTCAGCTAAGTTATCATCCCGCGGAAACACTCCACTTCTTTCCTACAGCGTGAAATATCGCATTGGTATCACAGATGTCCAAATCTAACTCTCAGCCCATCACGGTTATCAAACAAGATCATCACGGCGAAGAAGTTTGGCGTTATTGCGGCACCGTCTTAGAACGCGGTGAAAAACACATTGTTGTCGAGGCTTTGTTCGACAAACCCGATCTGCATTTCTTCGGCATGTGGCTGTGTAAAGGCGACCGCTTTATTGAAACCTATTACACTGAGCGATGGTATAACATTTACGCAATCCACAATGGTGAAAATGATCGTCTCAAAGGTTGGTATTGCAATATCACTGCCCCGGCTGAGATCGGTAAGGGGCAAATTGTCTATCGTGATTTAGCCCTGGATTTGTTAGTGTTCCCCGATGGACGAAAAATTGTTCTCGATAAAGACGAATTTGAAGAACTATGCCTCCCCGCGAATATGTGCCAACAGGCTTTGCAAGCGCTGGCCGAACTTAAAAGCCGCCCCTTTACCTGAGAACGGGATGGACTGTTAAAAAGCCCATCCCGTTCTCAGGTTGATCTGCCTCGCGCACTCAGGCGGAGGCGCACTTGATGATTGAGAAAATACCGAGGGGAATTAGATCAATGACGATGCAAATTTCGCAGCCAGGCCAAAGAGAGCATCGCCATTATTCCACAACCACCAACCTGCTCCACTAACGGCCACGCAGCAGCAGCACAGCACAACCAGCACAACGGCTACGATAATCCATTTTTTGTTATCAGCGCCGTTTCCACCTTCATCCATTGGTGTTTCTACATAGGTCATATCTTCGGTCATTTCATCCTCCTGGAATAACTGGATAAATTCAAAAGACACGCGCCAGCGAAAACTGAGCAGAATACTCAGTTTGAGACTCAGGCTGCGTATTCATAATTCTACCAAACTATTATTGGGTCTTACTCAATTCGATACGCTACGCAAACTCTAAAATGCAAAGAATATCGACGGTAATATCGTGCTCCATTCGCCAGATGCCACACCAAAGAGACCCAGGCACAGCGGCAATGCAATAACCACACCTGTGATGCAAATACCCAACACCGAAAGCGCAATGCCTGCCCAACCCAAAATGATGCCAGCTTGCGCAAGACCCTCGCCGCCCAACCTGCCCGCGCTGCCCAGGATCTCTTTTTTTGCCATCGGACCAGTGATCACCGCGACAATACTGCCCAGCACGGGAATTAAGGTAAAACCCAAAATCCCGGCGACTAAACTGACAATAGCCATCGAACTTGTTTGGGGCGCCGGAGCGCCGCTGTAATGATCGGACATAATTACTCTCCTTGTTTTATCGATAGGAGTTACGCACTTGCGCAGGGAAAGCCCGAAAATAGGGGTGTGTGGGGCGC
>CAYFMI010000068.1:0-21972 GCA_964344175.1 uncultured Anaerolineales bacterium | reverse complement strand
GGCCTATTTTTACTCGCCTACAGCTTTATGTGCTTGCAGGTGGCAACTTGAGTTACTTATTAGCCTGCTTATCGTTTCGATCATTTTGACTGCTTGCAATATGCCCGGCGGTCCAACGGCCGTCGCCCTCTCGCAAAGCGAATTGGCAACCCAGGCCGCCATGGACCAGGCTATCGCTCAAACGGCAGAAGCGCAGTCTCTGGCTGTGCAGCAAACCTTGCAAGCGCAAAACAACAGCGGCGGCCTGGTCATATCGGATGTGCAGGTATCTACGAATACATTCTATTACCTGAACAACACCTGCGGGCCAACCGAGGTAACCATCTCGGCCAAAGTGACCAGCAGCGTTGCGGTTACCAGTGTGGGTGTGCTCAGAAATTTCCATTTCGACAATGGTGGTTATAACGGCGGACGGGCAGATGCAATGGCTCCCATTGGCAACGACCGCTACGCGCTGACCATCCCTACCCCTGATTACGATAACAAAAACATCAATCAAGAGAACTACTCGCTCGAACTGATCTTTTACGCCGAAGATGCTGCCGGGAATCAGGTCGCCACAGGCGAATGGGGTGATGGTGTCGGCGACGGGCATCTCTGGCCGCCGAACCCGGTTCAGATACAAATCCCGACGCTGAGCATGCTGCCATGCCACGCAACCGTTTCCCAAACCGAAGCAGTTCAGGTAAATATGCCAACCTTCACCCCCACACCATATTTAGAACTACCGACAAATACACCGCAGCCATTGCCTACATCCACACCTGCGCCGTCGGTACAGGCCCGATCGAATTATGTCGAACTTGGCGATTGGTACGCGACCAATGAAACAGCCGACATGGATTTCAGCGGAGCCAATGAACTTGCGTTTATGGCGGCCACTTCCGATTATCCAGATCACAGTCTCGGTCAAAATGTAAGCCAGGGCGAGGGGATCATGATGGCGCGCACTTCCTCGCCATCATACGAAACCTGCCGCGCAGTTGGCGCATGGTACCCAGGCATTGCCCCCGTCAATGAAGGAGAAACCTACTGCTACCTGACTGCGGGAGGCACCTACGGCTATTTCCGCATCGATAAAATCGAGAACCGCGGCAGCGAGATCGCGCAGTGGATCATCGGGTTGTCCTACACTGTTTGGATACCCTAACGTAGCATGAGAAGTCCAGCTTTTCGAAGAAGCTGGACTTCTGCGAGGATCCCATGCACCAACAAAACGCTAAACTTTGGACGATCATCACCGGGGTAGTCATCGCCTGCCCATCGGCAGCCTGCCTATACCTGGGAGTCGGTATCTTGATTGGAGAGGGCGCCTTCACTCCAGATGCCAACACTATCGCCGAGCAGACCATTAACCCTTTGCTTGGATTACCACTTTTTTGCCTGGGTTTGCTGCCCTGGGCGCTGCCGCTGATCGTCTGGCAGATTGCCCGCCGTCGCCCCGCGCCGGATGAAAACGCGCAAAGGTAGTTACGACGATGTTGTCATTTCCCCGGATTGGACGTTGATGGCGGCTATGCGCTATAACTCTCCAGATGAGCTCTCAGAAATTGTGCTACTCACGCGCGCTGATGGCGAGGAACTACGCCGCTTTACACTGGAAGGCCTGGTGAACGGGATGGCATTCTCCCCCGATGGTGGCACGCTGCCCGGCGAACAAGATGTGCTCTTCTCTCCCGATGGGCGACTGCTGGTTACCTGGCAATACCCGGCGGTGGTGTGCTTGTGTGGAGTACTGCCCTGAGATGAAAAAACGCATCTTCACCATCCTCGGTATCCTGGCAGCCATCCCGCTGGTTGTAGCGCTTTGCGTGGAGACAGTCTTTTATCTATGGGATTTTTTCGACCCCCCTCCCCCACCATGCTGCGCCCCCAACCAAACGGTCACCCCATCGCCCGGCCCTCAGACCCCCACACCAACCCTGCCGCCCTTCGATGCAACCTCCTTCTGGGAAGCCTTGCCCCTGCCCGATGACGCCGAGATCGAGCCGGTTGCTGAAGGTGTAGACCTTGCTTTTTCCACCGCATGGGTCGAAGGTCAGATTTTCACATTCTATGAGGACTGGCTGCAAACGCGCGGCTGGCAGCCGCAGCCTGCCGATGAACCCCCCACGCGCCGCATCTGGCGCTACGGCGAGACGGAACTGCTGATCGAAATCTATATCCTGAATGAACGCGGCCGCCTGGTGGTCTGGGTGCAGATTCCTCCGCCTGCCGGGACGAAAGACTCTCTCCCTGATGCGCTTTCCCCACCCGTTGAGGAATACCAATGCGGATGATGTTTTCCCGATTGCTTTTCGCCATCTCCGCGCTGCTGCTTGGTGGATGTACGGGTTCTACCTTATTGGCGGATTCACATCTCGTCGAGTTGAACCAGATTCCGGTATTGCCCGATCTGGCCATTTATGAAGGCCCTGAAGAAATAACTTTGGACACACTGCTCCTTGCCGCGCAATATGCCTTTGGGGATCCGCCAAAAAGGGTGGAGAGCCAATATTATTGGATTCCAGACACCCTGGCATGGGAGGCGGTGGAAACATTTTACAAAGAAGCCTTCGCCAACTCCGATTGGGTGCGCGACAGCACAGGGTTTCACACCACTCGCTGGATACGAATCCGGGGCGCAGACCGCCAGGCGCTTGTGTTGAGCGCTGTTCCTCTGGCAACGGGCAATGAATCTATTCTGGTAATGTTACTTGTCTCGCCCTAAAAAATTTGCTAGAAATCAGGGCTTGCTGCCATTTGCACAATGTCTTCCGATGTCACTACGGTCAGGTTCTCGACCGCGTAGGCTACGGCATCTTCATACGCGGCCCCAGATTGCCGCCTGCTCCTCAAGCGACCGCGCCGTGGAGGGGTCGGGGGCGGTCAGATCAAAAGGAGGCGCGAGGGGAGTCGTCTTGTTCCCGTTTTGGATGCCATCGTAATACGAACCCCAGGCTGCTGATCCTGAGCGATAGATGTTGTTCTCATGAAACAACGCGGTGATCAAAGGAGTGCGCGCTTCATTTTGGGCTTCCCAGGCATCCATTTGGGCAATCAGCATATTTACCGGTGCGAGCAGAATATTTGGCGTTATACTTACTTCATGGTCACACCCGAACCCCTCCCCAAATCATTCATTCCTCTACTCTCTCCTCAAGCCACCCTCGAAGAAGTAGGCGGCAAAGGGCTCAATCTGATCAAACTCGCCCGCGCCGGGTTCCCGGTCACGAATGCATTTCTGATCCCTACCGCATGCTACTGGGAATTCGTGCAAGAGAATGGTCTCGATTCCTTCATTCAAGATCAACTCGGTGATTTAGATGCGACCTCGCCCGAAGCTTTGTCAACTGCCTCAGCGGCGATTCGGACACAGTTTGAGCGTGGTGCAATTTCCCTAAAGATCACCTCCGCCCTGGAGATCGCCTGGCGCTGGCTGGGCGCGTATCCCGTAGCCGTGCGCTCTTCCGCTACTGCCGAAGACCTGCCCGATCTCTCCTTTGCCGGGCAGCAAGACACTTTTCTCAATATTATTGGGGATGAGGCCTTGTGCAAAGCCGTTATGCAATGCTGGAGCAGCCTGTGGACAGCGCGGGCCATCGGCTATCGCGCCCGCAATGGCATCTCGCACGACGAAGTCGCTCTGGCGGTCATTGTGCAGAACATGGTGCAAAGCCAGGCTTCGGGCGTGCTCTTCACGGCCAACCCGCTCACCGGCTGTCGCACCGACACGGTCATCGATGCCACACTGGGGCTGGGCGAAGCCCTGGTCGGCGGGCATGTCGAACCAGATCATTATGTGGTGGACACCCTCGGGGACAAGATCATCCGCAAATCCCTGGGCAGTAAATCCGTCATCATCATGGGGAAAACCGAGGGGGGGGTATCCACCCAAACAACAGAAGCCTCCCAAACACAGGCCATCCCCGACGACATCATTTTAGAATTGGCAAATCTCGGTCAACAAATCGAAGCTCTTTACAATTTCCCCCAAGATATCGAATGGGGCTGGGCCGAAGGCGAGCTTCACATTCTGCAATCTCGCCCAATCACATCGCTCTTCCCGCTGCCCGAAAACCTGCCCATAGAACCGGCCAAGATTATGATTGGTTTCCATACAGTGCAAGGCATCATGGAGCCGCTCACTCCGCTGGGGCAGGATTTAATGAAGTTGGTGTTAACCGGTGCAGGTCAAATTTTTGGGTTGAAGCACACCATCGAAAGCCAGGGTGCATTTTACACGGCAGGCGAGCGCCTGTGGATCAATGTCACCCCTATTTTGCGTTCGCCGCCAGGACACAAAGCCTACCCGGTTGCCATTCGCTCCATTGACCCAGGCGTGGCACAAGCCTCGGCTGCGCTGGCACAAGACCCCCGTTTTGCGGTGATCCACAAACGCCCCAAGTTGAGTACCATCTTCAAACTTGCCAGATTTGCAATACCGTTCATCGGGCGGGTGGGGCGCATTTTTACTTCTCCTGAGAAACAAATCCGCACAGTGCGTGAGGGCTTTGACCGGCATGTAGAGCATGCTCAAGATCGAGATTTGGCAAGCGGTGACATCTGGGAAAATTTTCTCGAATGCCTAGAACGGCTTCATGAAGCCAGTTTACTCTTCGCCGATTTCGTCATTCCAATGGGAGTCCCACCAGTGGTTGCCGCGATGATGCCGTTCTTTGGCATATTACAGCGCTTCAGCCTGGCCGTCGCCGAGCAAAATGACGACCCGCAATTCAACAGCCTGTATATGGAAATAGCCCGCGGCTTGCCAAATAATGTCACCACCGAGATGGATCTGGCGTTGTGGCACACGGCACAAGCTCTCCGCAGCGATGCATCAGCACGCACGCAGATCGAAAAGCAATCTGCCGAAGAATTGGCAGTTTGCTTTTTGGAGAGCACATTACCGGCAACAGCGCAACAGATTGTTGGCGTGTTTATGGAGAAGTACGGGGCGCGCGGCCTGGGTGAAATTGATATTGGTCGCCCGCGCTGGCGCGAGCAACCCGAACACATTTTCCAAACCTTGCAAAGCTACCTCCAAATCACCGATCCCGCCCTGTCGCCAGATGTCGTTTTCGAGCGCGGCGCGCAAGCTGCTCAAAAAGCAATCGAAAAACTGGCCGCAGGCGTGCGCACTTTGCCCGGCGGATGGCTCAAAGCGCGCCTGGTGCGTTGGGCCGCGAGCCGCTACCGCGCTGCCGCCGGGATGCGCGAAGCGCCCAAATTCTTCGCCATCCGCATGATCGCCATCATCCGCGAAAATTTACTGCTGTCTGGAGCCGACTTCGTTGAAGCCGGTCTGCTGGAATGCGCCGAGGACCTGTTTTTCTTGTATTTGCGCGAGCTGGATGAGATTGGCAAACTGGCTACTCAGCAGGGCATCGATCCCAGGAAGGCTGAGTTGTGGACCGAACTACGAAAAAAAATTGCCCTGCGCCGCATCGTTCGAAATCAGGAGATGCAGCGCAGGCAAATTCCGCGCGTCTTGCTCAGCGATGGAACAGCCTTTTATGAAGGCATTGTTGCGCCCGAAGAGGATGGGGATGCCATCATCGGCGATCCGGTCTCTCCAGGTATTGTCGAAGGTGATGTGCGGGTGGTCCTCAATCCGCACGGCACACAGCTTTTGCCGGGTGAGATTCTGGTATGCCCCGGCACCGACCCGGCCTGGACACCGCTCTTTTTAGCGGCAGGCGGGTTGGTGATGGAAGTAGGCGGCATGATGACTCATGGTTCTGTGGTGGCGCGTGAATATGGCATCCCCGCAGTGGTGGGGGTTCATCAGGCTACCACTCGCCTGCAAACAGGGCAGCGCGTGCGCGTGGACGGGGCATCAGGGTTGATTGAAATCTTATAAAACTTACGCCGAGGCGCAGAAAAAAAAGCCTGGCAACTTTGTATGAAATAAAATGTCATTGAAGAAGCACAACCGCCGAATCATTCACCTCGACCTCGATGCTTTCTACTGTGCGGTAGAAGAGCAGCGCGATCCGAGTTTGCGCGGCCAGCCCTTTGCGGTGGGGGGGCGTCCAGAAAGCCGAGGGGTGGTCTCTTCGTGCTCGTATGCCGCCCGCTCTCATGGGGTGCATTCCGCCATGCCAATGGCACGCGCCACACAAATCTGCCCCCAACTCCAAATTATTCCACCCCAATTCCCGGCTTACCGAGAGGCCTCCCGCAAGGTAATGGCACGGGTGCGGGCGATCACGGATCTCGTTGAGCAGATTTCGATTGATGAGGCGTTTCTGGATGTCAGCGAGGCCGCTGAGAATGCGTTAACTATCGGGCGCAGCCTGCAAGCCCAAATCCGAGAAGAGTTAGGCCTTCCCAATTCATTAGGAATCGCCTCGAATAAACTGGTCGCGAAAATTGCCAACGATGTTGGTAAATCTGCCGCCCAAAGCGGTCTACCCCCCAATGCGTTGACCCTCGTTCCCCCTGGTGAAGAAGCCGATTTCCTGGCGCCCTTACCGGTGAAAATGCTCTGGGGTGTTGGCCCAAAAACCGCCGAGAAGTTGGCTCAAATTCAAGTCTACACCATCGGCGATTTAGCCGCCATCGGTGGTGTCGAGTTAGCGCGGCGTTTTGGTAAAATTGGCTGGGATCTGGCAGAGCGCGCCAGCGGCATCGATAACCGCCCTATCGTAACCGAGCGTGAGGCCAAATCCATCAGCCAGGAGGTCACTTTTGCCAAAGATGTGCGCGATGTCAATGTATTACACCAGCAACTGCGCAAACAATCGGCCAGAGTTGCCAAACAGCTTCATGACCAGGGATTGGCAGCTCGAACGGTCAAAATAAAAATACGCTGGCCGGACTTTACGACGCTCACCCGTCAAATCACATTGCCTAACCCAACCTCAGATGAGATGGAAATAGCTCAGGCGGCTCTCCAACTCTTCGAGGTGGCCTGGTCACAGGGTAAAGATGTACGCCTATTAGGTGTAGGCGTCAGCGGCCTGGAAAATCCACCCCGCCAAATCGGCCTGTGGGATCGCGATTGGGAGAAAGAACGCCACCTTGAAGAGGCAATTACACAATTAAAAGAACGCTTTGGCGAAGATGCGTTATTGCGGGGACTGCCCGGTGATACACAACAACACGACGAGAATTAAGGACCCCTTGAATTCACCCCATGCAATTTTATAATCCCCTATCTTTGAGAGCGTGAACCACAGACCAGAGGATAGAGGCTGGTCAACAACAATGTACCCTGTTTTTATTGGAGCAGGCGGAAGCTACTCTCCGGATAATTTGCTTCTCTTACAAAGTAACCCGGCTTTGTCAGGTATATGACAGGTCTCAGCGAAAATGATGCCTAAAATTACTAGTTCAGACAGGCGCATTCAGCTACACTGGGGAATTGGAATGAAACCGGTTCCACGAAAAAATTTCACACATCATCCGCCCGATCCGGGCGGTTTCAACACCTAGTAAAAACGGAGTGCTTACATGGCAAATTTAATTAAAACGCTTGATGGGAACGAGGCAGTTGCCACAATAGCTCATAAAACGAATGAAGTGATTGCTATTTATCCCATTACCCCTTCATCGGGGATGGGAGAACACGCGGATGCCTGGTCTGCTTTGGGCTATACCAATCTATGGGGAACAATTCCTTCGGTGATCGAAATGCAAGCCGAGGGGGGCGCTGCGGGAGCCGTACACGGCGCGTTGCAAACGGGAGCGCTGACGACAACTTTCACGGCCTCGCAAGGCCTATTGCTGATGATCCCGAACATGTATAAAATTGCCGGAGAATTAACCTCGGCAGTATTTCATGTTTCATCGCGCTCCATAGCTGCCCAGGCTCTTTCAATTTTCGGCGATCACTCCGACGTGATGGCCGCCCGCTCGACAGGCTGGGCGTTGTTGGGATCCGGCTCAGTCCAAGAAGCCCACGACTTTGCCCTCATCTCACAGGCAGCCACGCTTGAGGCGCGCGTGCCCTTCATCCATTTCTTTGAGGGGTTCCGCGTCTCGCACGAAGTCAGCAAAATCGAGATGATTGCGGATGACGTGATTCGGTCGCTGATCCATGATGAGTATGTCCACGCGCATCGAGCGCGCGGCCTCTCACCCGATCGTCCGGTCATCCGGGGAACCGCCCAAAATCCAGATGTATACTTCCAGGCGCGCGAGACGGTCAACCCCTTCTACGATGCCTGTCCTGCTATCGTCCAAAAATATATGGATCAATTCGCCGAACTGACCGGTCGGCAATATAAGCTCTTTGACTACGAAGGTTCGCCAGATGCCGAACGCGTGATTGTAGTGATTGGCGCGGGGGGCGAAACCGCCGCACAAACCGCCGCACATCTCAATGCGCAAGGCGAGAAAGTGGGCGTGCTGCGGGTGCGCTTATACCGCCCCTTCTCGGTGAAATACTTTGTCGAGGCCCTGCCCGCCACCGTCAAAGTTTTGGCGGTGCTTGACCGCGCCAAAGAACCTGGCGCGGCGGGAGAGCCGCTTTATCAGGATGTTGTTACGGCGGTGAACGAAGCGCTTACAGAAGGTTTTGCCCCCTTCAAAAACGCTCCCAGGGTTATCGGCGGTCGCTATGGCCTCTCTTCTAAAGAATTTACCCCGGCCATGGTTAAAGGTATTTACGATGAAATGAGCAAAGAAAAACCCAAGAATCATTTCACCGTAGGTATCTTTGATGATGTCTCCCATTCGAGCCTGGAGTATGACCCCAATTTCTCTATTGAAAGCGCAGACACTGTGCGGGCGATTTTCTTCGGGCTGGGGGCCGATGGCACAGTGGGCGCCAATAAAAACTCAATCAAAATTATCGGTGAAGAAACCGCAAACTACGCCCAGGGCTACTTTGTCTATGACTCGAAAAAGTCGGGCGCAAAGACCGTTTCGCACTTGCGCTTTGGCCCTGACCCAATCCGCGCTCCGTACTTAATCAGCCAGGCCAACTTTGTTGCCTGCCACCAGTTCAATTTCCTCGAGCAGATCGACATGCTCAAATATGCCATGCCGGAGGCGGTTTTTCTACTCAACAGCATTTACGGACCAGATGAAGTATGGGATCAATTACCCAAAGAAGTTCAATCGACCATTATTGAGAAAAATCTACAACTTTATGTTATCGATGCCTACGAAGTCGCCAAAGAAACCGGCATGGGACGCCGCATCAACACTATTATGCAGACCTGTTTCTTCGCCATCAGTGGTGTGCTACCGCGCGAGCAGGCTATCGCAGAAATTAAGAAAGCCATCCAAAAAACCTATGGCAAGCGCGGCGATGCCGTTGTAAAGAAGAACTACGCCGCGGTCGATCAGGCCCTGGCGCACCTGCACAAGGTAGAAGTTCCTGGCAGCGTCACCAGCGAGATAACCATGCGCCAGCCGGTATCTGAAAAAGCGCCCAAATTTGTTCGTGAGGTCGTAGGGACGATTATTGCCGGTGAAGGCGATAGTCTCCCGGTTAGCGCCCTCCCTATCGATGGAACCTATCCGGCAGCTACCACCCAATGGGAGAAACGCAACATCACCCTGGAGATTCCCGTATGGGAAGAGGATTTATGCATCCGGTGTGGGAAGTGTGTCTTTGTCTGCCCTCATGCAGTGATTCGCCAAAAGGTGTACGATCCTGCACTTTTGGCAGAAGCACCCCCAACCTTCAAGTCGATCGACGGCAAATTCAAGGAATTTCCCGAATGGGCCTTCACCATTCAGGTGGCGCCCGAAGACTGCACCGGCTGTCAACTTTGCGTGCAGGTCTGCCCGGCGAAGGATAAATCGCAGCCCAAGCGCAAGGCTCTCAACATGGCCCCTCAACCGCCGATCCGCGAGCTAGAAGCGGCCAATTGGGACTTCTTCCTCACCATCCCTGAGGCCGATCGCACCAGGATTACCCCAAGCAATATCAAGAATTCCCAACTACTGCAACCGCTATTTGAGTTTTCTGGCGCTTGTGCAGGTTGTGGCGAGACCCCCTACATCAAGCTTGCCAGCCAGCTCTTTGGCGACCGCATGGTGATTGCCAATGCGACCGGCTGCTCCAGCATCTATGGCGGCAACCTGCCCACTCATCCCTATGCCGTCAATCCAGACGGACGCGGCCCGGCCTGGTCGAATTCGCTCTTCGAAGACAATGCCGAGTTCGGCTTGGGCATGCGCCTGACCATCGACAAGCAAAATGAATATGCTCGCGAATTGCTTCCGCAGCTCGCTGGCGCACTCGGACAAACCCTGGTAGATGAACTTCTGGCTGCCGATCAATCGGATGAAGCAGGCATCCAGGCTCAACGGGAACGCGTTGAAGAATTGAAGAAAAAGCTCCGGAAAGTTGATGATCCAAAAGCCAAAGACCTGCTTAGCCTAGCAGATGTATTGGTAGAGAAGAGTGTCTGGATCATTGGCGGCGACGGCTGGGCTTATGATATTGGCTATGGAGGCCTGGATCATGTTCTGGCATCTGGGCGCAACGTCAACATTCTGGTGCTGGATACACAAGTATATTCAAACACCGGCGGGCAGTCCTCCAAAGCAACCCCGTTGGGGGCCGTTGCAAAGTTTGCAGCCAATGGCAAGGGCATGCCCCGCAAAGACCTGGGCATGATCGCCATGTCGTATGGCTACATTTATGTCGCTCAGGTTGCGATGGGTTCTAGTGATATTCAGACCTTGCGAGCCTTCCGCGAAGCCGATGCCTTTGAAGGCCCTTCGCTGATTCTGGCGTACAGCCCGTGCATCAATCATGGCTATGATCTTGTCGATGGCCTCCACCATCAAGACCTGGTTGTAAAATCGGGGCTTTGGCCGCTCTACCGCTACAACCCCGATCTAGTTGAGCAAGCGAAAAACCCGCTTATGTTAGATTCAAAAGACCCATCTATTCCAGTCAAAGATGCCGCCTACACCGAAACACGCTACAGTATGCTGCCCCTTACCGATGAGGCCCGTGCTGAGCAATTAATGCAGGCAGCCCAAGAAGATGTCAACTCTCGCTGGGCATTGTACAAGCAGATGGCTGCGATTCAATACAATGATGATGACAAAGAATCGTAAATATAGTACAACCCCAAAGGGATGGGCTAATTTCATTGCCCATCCCTTCCTCGCACAAAAAGGGAGCAATTATGCCTGATCTAAAAACAAATTACCTCAGTCTAACGTTAAAAAATCCTCTGGTAGCCTCTGCATCACCACTCTCCGAGAAAGTCGAAAGCGTTCAACAACTTGAGCAAGCTGGAGTTTCAGCGGTGGTTGTCTATTCGCTCTTCGAGGAGCAAATCATCAAAGAAAGTCTGGAGTTAGATCATTTTCTCAGCCGCGACACACACAGTTTTGCCGAAGCGTTAACCCATTTACCAGAGGTTGGAAAATTCACCCTAACGCCCGATGTTTACATTGAGCATATTGGCAAACTCAAAGAAAATGTAAACATCCCGGTTATCGGCAGTCTGAACGGTGTCTCTACGGGGGGTTGGATCGAGTATGCCCGAAAAATCGAGGCTGCGGGCGCCGACGCGCTTGAACTTAATCTGTACTACCTGCCAATTGATCCAGCCTTGTCCGGATCGGAGTTAGAGAAGGCCTATATCACCGTCGTGGAGGACATTCGAGCGACGATTACGATCCCTCTGGCCGTGAAATTAAGCCCCTTCGTGACTGCGATGCCCAATTTTGCCCAGAAATTAGCCGATGCTGGCGCAAATGGTTTGGTGTTATTCAATCGCTTTTATCAGCCAGATTTCGATGTAGAGAGTTTGGAAGTCGTACCTAATTTGGTGTTGAGTGACTCAAAAGAGTTGTTACTACCCCTGAGGTGGATCGCCATCCTCTACAAACGCGTCGCGATGGATTTTGCACTAACCAGCGGAGTTCATACCACTGAAGATATTCTCAAAGCCATGATGGCAGGGGCCAAAGTAGCTATGACGGCTTCGGCGCTATTGCGCAATGGCATTTCCTACGCCGAGCAATTGTTATCCGGTGTAGAAAGCTGGATGATCGAGAATGAGTATGAGTCGATCCAGCAAATGCAGGGAAGTTTAAGTCAAGAAGCCAGCGGTAATGAAGCCGCCTTCGAGCGTGCGAATTACATGAAAGTACTTGATTCTTTCTAAAGATTTGAACTGGCTATACTTTCTTGGAAACACAAAACCGGGATGATTGCTTGATCATCCCGGTTATTTTTTTCATAGAACTTACTTAGTTCTTTTGTCGTTTGGAGCGCGAGAGGCGCTTTCGGCGACGAACAGCTTTCTTTCTTTGGATACGACGCAACTCACTCTTCGACACGTGCCAGCGCTTGCGACGCACTGCGCTTAGAACGCCGCTTTTCGCAACTTTCTTGCGAAAGCGCCGTAGTAATTGCTCTTGAGATTCATTAGGACGCAGTTCAACCGTCGGCAAATTCCTCACCTCCTTTTATCGAGGAACTAAGCGTAGCACCCGTAAGGTACGTACGAAAAAAGATCAAATCATTGCTCTATTACAGATATAGAAAAAGTCTCTTTGGCAATGACCTACTCTCCCAGGGGGCTTCCCCCCAAGTACCATCGGCGCTGGCGGGCTTAACTGCCGGGTTCGGTATGTGGCCGGGTGTACCTCCGCCGCTACAATCACCAAAGAGACTTTATTCACATAGTTTGTTAACACTACGTACTAAATATTGTTGACAAAAAATCAAAAAGATCCGAAAAGTTCTGAGTTCTCCGCACCACTAGTTAAGCCCTCGACCATTAGTACAGCTTAGCTGAACACATTGCTGTGCTTACACTTGCTGCCTATCTAGCAGGTAGTCTTCCTGCGGTCTTACCCAGTTATCCTGGTGAGGGATCTTATCTTGAGGCGAGCTTCCCGCTTAGATGCTTTCAGCGGTTATCCCTGCCAGACGTGGCTACCCAGCGATGCTCCTGGCGGAACAACTGGCACACCAGAGGTCTGTCCACTCCGGTCCTCTCGTACTAGGGGCAGCTCCTCTCAAATCCCTTACGCCCACAGCGGATAGAGACCGACCTGTCTCACGACGGTCTGAACCCAGCTCGCGTACCGCTTTAATGGGCGAACAGCCCAACCCTTGGGACCTTATCCAGCCCCAGGATGCGATGAGCCGACATCGAGGTGCCGAGCCTGGTCGTCGATGTGGACTCTTGGACCAGACTAGCCTGTTATCCCCGGGGTAGCTTTTATCCGGTAAGCCACGGCCCTTCCACTCGGTACCGTGGGATCACTAAGCCCTACTTTCGTATCTGCTCGACGCGTATGTCTCACAGTCAAGCTCCCTTGTGCCTTTACACTCTCCGGCTGGTTGCCATTCAGCCTGAGGGAACCTTTGGGCGCCTCCGTTACTCTTTGGGAGGCGACCACCCCAGTCAAACTGTCCACCTGACACGGTCCCCCACCCGGATTACGGCGTGGGGTTAGGGCCTAGATATGATCAGGGTGGTATTTCACGGACGGCTCCACCGATGCTAGCGCACCAGCTTCATAGCCTCCCACCTATCCTACACAGACCATACCCAAACACAATGCCAGGATACAGTAAAGCTCCACGGGGTCTTTTTGTCCTGCTGCGGGTAACGTGCATCTTTACACGTACTTCAATTTCACCGGGTCCCTCGTTGAGACAGTGCTCCGATTGTTACGCCATTCGTGCGGGTCGGAACTTACCCGACAAGGAATTTCGCTACCTTAGGACCGTTATAGTTACGGCCGCCGTTCACCGGGGCTTGAGTTCAGAGCTTCGCTTTCCGAAGAAAGCTAACCCCTCCCTTTGACCTTCCGGCACCGGGCAGGCGTCAGCCCCTATACATCGTCTTACGACTTAGCAGAGACCTGTGGTTTTGTTAACCAGTCATCAGAGCCTATTCTCTGCGACCTCCCAACGCTCCAGATGTGTACCTTTCACGTCAGAAGGCACCCCTTCTCCCGAAGTTACGGGGTCAATTTGCCTAGTTCCTTAACGAGGGTTCTCCCGTTCGCCTTGGTATACTCTACCCGTCTACCAGTGTCGGTTTGCGGTACGATCACTTAATAATCATCACTTAGAGGCTTTTCTCGGCAACAAGGCTCAACCACTTCCGCCTCATGGGCTCGCATTCGTGCCTCAGCTCAGTCCGCGGATTTACCTACGGACGTCATCGCCTACACACTTACACCTGAATCCAATAACAGGCTGGCCTACCTCGTTGCGTCCCCTCATCGCTCATATTAAGTGGTTCCGGAATGTTGACCGGATATCCATCGCCTACGCCTCTCGGCCTCGGCTAAGGGTCGACTAACCCGACGCGGATTGACCTGCCGTCGGAAACCTTAGACTTACGGCGAACATGGTTCTCACATGTTTTACGCTACTCATGCCTGCATTCTCACTTCTGCCCGCTCCAGCCGTCCTTTCGATCGACCTTCCCTGCTGGCAGAACGCTCCCCTACCGCCCCAGCTAGTGCTGAGACCCATAGCTTCGGTGACAGACTTAGCCCCGTTAAATTTTCCGCGCAGAACCACTTGACCAGTAAGCTGTTACGCACTTTTTAAAGGGTGGCTGCTTCTAAGCCAACCTCCTGGTTGTCACAGTAGTTCCACATCGTTTCCCACTTAGTCTGTACTTAAGGACCTTAGCTGATGGTCTGGGCTGTTTCCCTCTCGACTACGAAACTCATCTCCCGTAGTCCAACTACCAAGTTATGGAGTATCGGCATTCGGAGTTTGGTTAGGTTCGGTAAGCGCTGAGCCCCCTAGCCCATCCAGTGCTCTACCTCCGATACTGAAACGCTTGGCGCTAGCCCTAAAGCTATTTCGGGGAGAACAAGCTATCTCCTGGTTCGTTTGGCATATCACCTCTACTCACAGCTCATCCCAAGCATTTGCAGCTGCTAAAGGTTCGGGCCTCCACGAGCGGTTAAACTCGCTTCACCCTGGCCATGAGTAGCTCACCAGGTTTCGTGTCTAATCCCTGCAACTGTACGCCCTATTCAGACTCGCTTTCGCTCCGGCTTCGGGTGTTACTCCCTTAACCTTGCCACAGAGATTAACTCGCAGGCTCATTCTCCAAAAGGCACGCCGTCAGGCGTAGCGGCGCGCTGCCAGCTTTCACTGGCGCACAGACCCACTATTAGCCCTCCGACGGTTTGTAAGCTTACGGTTTCAGGTTCTATTTCACTCCCCTCACCGGGGTGCTTTTCACCTTTCCCTCACGGTACTTGTTCACTATCGGTCGTCAAATGTATTTAGCCTTGGAGAGTGGTCTCCCCAGCTTCCCACCGGATTAGCGTGCCCGGTGGTACTCTGGAACCCGACAGGAGTCGACTTGTTTTCGCATACGGGACTGTCACCCTCTATGGTAGGCTTTCCCACACCATTCTGCTAACAGGTCGATTTGTAACTCCTATATGTCAGGCCCACAACCCCGACATGCAAGCATGTCGGTTTGGGCTGATCCCCGTTCGCTCGCCACTACTAGGGGAATAATCTCTTTTCCTCTGGGTACTAAGATGTTTCAGTTCCCCAGGTTCCCTTCCTCAAGCCTATGTGTTCAGCAAGAGGATGCTGTGGGTTCGCCACAGCAGGTTTCCCTATTCGGAAATCCCCGGATCAACGCCTGTTCACGGCTTCCCGAGGCTTATCGCAGTGTCCCACGTCCTTCATCGGCATTTGACGCCAAGGCATCCACCGTAAGCTCTTAGTAGCTTAACGTGTTGTGATGCGGAGAGTTCAAAACTCTTCGTTACTTGTCGTTAATATCTTTTAGATTTGATTTGTTGTTACTTCGCAACAATATTCAGTTGGTAATGTGCCATTCCGGCGGTTTGCTGCCGGTGCGTGCTTCCGAATTTTTTCAGACCCACGCACTGATCGCAAACTACGATGTTGTTATTTTCACGCAAAGCGGCCCGGCATATCGCCGGGCCGCAATAGATCCCAGACGAAAATGCGCTATCCTATCGGTGATATCGGTCGCTTGATCGCAAACAACTTACCTTTCACTCTATTTTAGAGCCCAGTGGAGATGAGGGGGCTCGAACCCCTGGCCTCCGCCTTGCAAAGGCGGCGCTCTCCCAGCTGAGCTACATCCCCGAACTAATTGTCACTCGACAAACTACAATTAGCCGTTGATTAGGTGGGCCTGACTGGATTCGAACCAGTGACCCCTGCGTTATCAGCACAGTGCTCTAACCAACTGAGCTACAGGCCCATATCGCCTTGACAACTCAGGAGTGACAGAAAACTTCTACCTAGATTTCCTCTACACCGCTCGAGGAGAGCTTTTGTTTCGGAGTAGAACGCCGATCTGCGTTACAAGAACGCTGGATCTTTGTTCGGATCTCCAGAAAGGAGGTGATCCAGCCGCAGCTTCCGCTACAGCTACCTTGTTACGACTTCGTCCCAGTCACCAGCCCCACCTTTGGCGGCTCCTTCCCGTTAGGGTTCGGATACCGACTTTAGGTGTTGCCAGCTCCCATGACGTGACGGGCGGTGTGTACAATTCCCGGGAACGTATTCAACGCACTGTGCTGACGCGCGTTTACTAGCAACTCCGGCTTCATGGAGGCGAGTTGCAGCCTCCAATTCGAACTGAGACCGGTTTTGAGGATTGGCTCCACCTCGCGGTTTTGCGACCCATTGTACCGGCCATTGTAGCGTGTGTGTAGCCCTGGATATAAAGGCCATGCTGACTTGACGTCATCCCCTCCTTCCCCCGACTTTACATCGGCAGTCCCGTATGACACATGTAACATACGGCAAGGGTTGCGCTCGTTACCGGACTTAACCGGACACCTCACGGCACGAGCTGACGACAGCCATGCAGCACCTGTATAGGCTCCCCGAAGGGTCGATCCTCTTTCGATTCTCTACCACCTATATGTCAAACCCAGGTAAGGTTCTTCGCGTAGCATCGAATTAAACCACACGCTCCGCTGCTTGTGCGGGAACCCGTCAATTCCTTTGAGTTTTAGCCTTGCGGCCGTAGTCCCCAGGCGGCGAACTTATCGCGTTAGCTTCGGCACCGACAGTTTTTACACCACCGACACCAAGTTCGCATCGTTTACGGCATGGACTACCGGGGTTTCTAATCCCGTTCGCTACCCATGCTTTCGCGTCTCAGCGTCAGGAACGGCCCAGAAGACCGCCTTCGCCACTGGTGTTCCTCCCGATATCTACGCATTTCACTACTACACCGGGAATTCCATCTTCCTCTACCGTCCTCGAGTCTGGCAGTATCGAACGGCCTCTCCTAGTTGAGCCAGGAGCTTTCACATCCGACTTGCCAAACCGCCTACACGCGCTTTACGCCCAGTAAATCCGGATAACGCTTGCCTCCTACGTGTTACCGCGGCTGCTGGCACGTAGTTAGCCGAGACTTATTCCTGAGGTACCGTCCTTCCTCTTCCCTCAGAAAAGCGCTTTACAACCCGAAGGCCTTCATCGCGCACGCGGCGTTGCTGCATCAGGCTTTCGCCCATTGTGCAATATTCCCTACTGCTGCCACCCGTAGGTGTCTGGACCGTGTTTCAGTTCCAGTGTGGGGGGCCACCCTCTCAGGTCCCCTACCCGTATGCCTTGGTAGGCCATTACCCTACCAACTAGCTGATGGGACGCAGGCCCCTCCCGAAGCGGATTACTCCTTTAGACACGGTTTTCTAAAAACCGTGACCACATGGGGTATTAGCTCCAGTTTCCCGGAGTTATCCCCCTCTTCGGGGCAGGTCACCAACGCGTTACTCACCCGTTCGCCACTAGGAAATCCCCTGCACGAGTACGAATACAAGTGCTGAGGCTCCTCGTTCGACTTGCATGTATTAGGCACGCCGCCAGCGTTCATCCTGAGCCAGGATCAAACTCTCCGCATAAACTACGCATCCGAAGATGCGGGATTTACATGAGACTTACTTAAAATTGACTAGGTTTTCGCTTTCTGTCACTCTTCAGTTGTCAAGGTACCGTGTTTCTAAGACAGCAGTGCATTGTATCAACACCGCTTTGGGTTGTCAAGGCTTTTGAGACACAAAACTAGAACCGATACCTCTTTTGTTGATATCGGCACTCTCATAAGCACCTATTCACATGTTAGCGATCTGCCCAGCGGGCTAGATCTTGTGTTTAGTTCAACGGGGGCTAATTATACAGATTTCGCAACCCCTGTCAAGGGCTTTTTGTGAAATTAGCCTTTTTTGGGGCAATTTCGACCTAGTCCATCATTTGGCGGCCCGATAACGCCCGTAACAGGGTGTTTTGATCGGCATATTCGAGATCCCCCCCCATGGGCAAGCCACGCGCCAGGCGCGTAACTCGCACACCATATTTTTCCAGTTGCCCGCGCAAGTACATGGCTGTGGCATCGCCCTCCATGCTCGGGTTGGTCGCCAGGATCACCTCGCGAATATCGCCGCTATTCAAACGCCCGTATAACTCGCGGATTTTCAACTCTTCTGGGCCGATACCCTCAATAGGTGAGAGGGCGCCATGTAAAACATGATAAATCCCCCGAAAGCCTCCGGTGCGCTCCAGCGCCAACACATCCAGGGGTTCCTCTACCACACATAATACAGCCCGCTCACGTTCATCATCTGCACATATGCGACACTCAAGGCGCCCCGCTTCAGTGATATTGAAACAAGTCTGGCAAAACGCCGTGCCAGATTTGAGGGCTTCTAGCGCACTTGCTAAATCCAGCGAAAAGTGATCGGGAGCGCGCAACAAGTAAAAGGTTAAACGCGAGGCTGTTTTTGGGCCAATACCTGGCAGCCGCGAAAGCGCTTCGATCAGGTTTTGAATGGGTGCAGGCAGAGACATAATAAACTAAAAGGGTAAGCCTCCCGTAAGAGGGCCAAGACGCTCAGCGGCCAATTGACGCGATTGCTCTAGCGCGGTATTGATTGCCGACAATATCAAGTCCTGAAGCATTTCGACATCGGCATCTTCCAAAATGGAAGGCTCAATTTCAATGGCCTGAAGCTGCTGGTCTCCAGTAACTGTAGCTTTCACCACTCCACCGCCGGCTGTTGCGGTAATTGTTTCTTCCGCCAGCGAATCCTGAGCGGCTATCAATTGCTCTTGTAGTTGCTGTATTTGTTTCATCATTCCACCGCCGCCCGATGGTGGGCGCGGCTGCCGTCGCTTGGACATTCTACCTCCGGATCTTGGTTTTGTTGGTCTAATTAGTTTTGCAATGTCAAATCAGTCAACTGTTCAGGGAAAAACAAGGCTATTGAATATCTACGATCTTACCACCCAGGTCACGCAAGGCAGTTGCAACCATGCCCGATTGGTCAATATCGGCAGGCAATGCGCCGCCCTGTGAAACCACACACAGAACCGGTATATTTTTATCCAACACTCGCTCCATGACTTGCTGAAGCAAGGCAATATGCTCATCGGCTTCCATTTTCGATTTGGTAAACTCGCCGTTAAACCCCAACACCAGAGTACTACCTTTCATGCCTAGGGGTTTACAGGAATTCAATAACGCCTGGGTTTGGGGATTACTCTCGCGCACTAGTTTTAGAATTTGCTCCCAGTGTTGCGAGATGTTCTGAGGCAGTGAATCTGCCTGAGGCTGCGATGGCTTAGGAGTTGGCTCAGGGCGGACGCGCCCACCTGGGGCCGGTTCTCGTAGCACCGGTTTGGGTGGCGCCCCCTCTTGGGGCGGTTCTACCTCATCGGTCTGGATTCCTAAAGATTCTAGAAAAGCCATTTCTAGGGCTAACGCGGGCTGCCAGGCGTTGCGCGCGTCCGCGGCCGCGCGGCCAAATATTTTGATGGTTTTCAATAAATCAGGAACTTCAAAAGCGCCTGCTTGGGCAGCCATCTGCGCCCGCACGTCCGCTGAGAGATCAACCTGATCGGCGTTGCCCACGCGAATAAGTAACAGATTTCGCAAATGATCCACGATTTGGCGGGCAAATTGACGAGGATCACTGCCCGCATCGAGTGTTTGATGAATCAGATCCAACCCCTTGGCCGAGTTTCGATCGAGCAAGTTGTCCATCAGCTCTAGCACCGCTTGTCGGGCCGCAGTCCCTAGAACAACCTGGGCGCTATGCAATGTGATACGCGGCGAGGTCGAGGCCAATTGATCTAATAACGATATTGCGTCGCGCAAACTGCCGGTAGATTGACGTGCAATGAGGGTGAGCGCATCCGCATCAACATCCACACCTTCTTCAAGCGCGACATCCTGGAGCAGTCTCACCGTGTCGGTAATAGGAACACTGCGAAATTCGTGCCGCTGACAACGCGAAAGTACCGTCGCAGGGATCTTGTGGATCTCAGTGGTCGCCAGCACAAAAATAGCGTGAGCAGGAGGCTCTTCCAGTGTTTTTAACAGTGCATTGAATGCCGCAGTAGAGAGCATGTGGACTTCATCTACAATGTATACTTTGAAACGCCCCTGATTCGGTGAGAAGTTGATCTTATCGCGCAAGTCACGCACATCTTCTACGCTGGTGTTGGAGGCAGCGTCGATTTCGATCAAGTCTATAAAACGTCCCTGATTGAGCATCAGGCAATGATCGCACTGGTTGCACGGTCGCTGAGAAAGGTCCTCGGCCAAACAATTGACCGCTTTGGCTAATAGACGCGCAGAACTGGTTTTGCCAGTACCACGCGGCCCGGCAAACAAATAAGCATGCGCCACTCTACCAGCGGCGACCGCGTTTCTCAGCGTGGTGGTGACATGTTCTTGACCGACCACCTGATCCCAGGTTTGGGGGCGCCATTTTCGATAATAGGCTTGCGACATAATGCAAAGTGTAACACGAGCAGGGAGAGCGGGTCAATCAACGCTGCTGATGATTTGTTCAATTTCTATCTCCGGCTGGATCTTACAGCGCTGAAACTGCATAGAAGGTACTTCTAAGTTGTAGCTAGCAATACGTCGGTTGAGATCGGCTATTTTTGCGCGAAAAACGCCCCGTGCCCGCTGCCACTCTTCTACCGCATCTCGATGCGGTGTCCCCCCTGCAGATGTATGGGTATACCATTCCCAGGCCACTGCCAGGGTTTGAATGGCAACCTCATACTCGGTTTCAATCTGGCGGCGTTTTTCAATCCAAGGCAGGGAATATCCGCTGGAGCGTAATGCCTTGAACGCCATTTGCCAGGCCGGATCTTCATGAGGATTTTCGCTTAGATCAAGCGGCTTCCCTTGACCAGCGAGATTATCGAACTCGCCATCTTGCATGGCCTGACGGACTTGTTCGTCAATGAGGTTTTGGCGTTTCTTCATGGCACCTGGAATGTGCCTCGTACTTGCCCATTTGAATCATATAGCGTAGCAATTTCACCCGATACCCATACTGCTTCACCAAGCCCCCAAAATAATTCCAGGGGGTTATCAACGCCTGCTTTGGTGTTAACAACGATTTGACCATTTTCGTACAAAGTTGCCTGCGGGAAGGTGTAGATATGCCCATCTTCATCTGTGAGTTGCCATCCAGAAAGTACATGTTTGCCCCCACCCACATCACGCAACATCAGGCGCTCGGTTCCCAAATCGCCTGCCCCGATAATCGAAACAATCTCAATTTGTCCGCGATCTGCACTTTCAGCTTGAGTTGACTCAGGAGTTTGCAATGCCGACGTCGTTGTTTCAGTTGTCGCGGGCACATAGATGAGCTGACCTGCCCCAAGCGAATCGGCGTCGGTCAGGCCATTGATCTCCAATATCTCATCAACCGACATTCCATATTCCAGGGCTATATCGCTCAAGGTTTCGCCAGTTCGAACCTGATGTGGTTGTAAAGGGATTGTTGGCATCACTGCAGGCTGGGATACAGTCTCGGTCGGTTCAGTAATTACGGCACTCGGCAAAGCCGCCTCTGATGCCAATCGGTCATATTCCGCACGATGAGAGCGATCCCAGACTGTCAGCACAACGATCGTTGTAAGTGCAGACACCACAATATTGATAAACAAGTAAACGGATAGACGTTTCCACTGCATAAGACAACCTGTTATTCGAGTAAGCGCTTAAACTCTAGTTTCCGGTAACTGAAGCTGCTCACAATCGAAGTTGGAGCAAA
>CAYFMI010000067.1:0-22481 GCA_964344175.1 uncultured Anaerolineales bacterium | reverse complement strand
TACGCCTTTTTGGGCAGGAGTACTAAATAACTAGATCAGAGTCGTTTTATTTAATATTAAAATCAGGTATACTTATTGCATAAGTCAGTCATCCCAAAAAAAGCTGACTGTGGTTGTTTTCCTAAGGAGGAAAAATGACTGATAAGGTGTTAATCGTTGATGATGATGTCGAGACCCTGCGCCTTGTAGGGTTAATGCTTGAACGCCAGGGATATCAAATCAGCGCCGCGGATAATGGCGAGCGAGCCATAAAGAAAGCCCAGGCAGAACGGCCCGATCTTGTCCTGCTTGATGTGATGATGCCCGACATGAGCGGCTTCGAAGTCGCGCAACGTTTGCGTTCCCACGAAGTGACGGCGGGGATTCCCATCATTATGTTCACCGCCAAAGCCCAAGTTGATGACAAAGTCGAAGGTCTCGAATCGGGGGCCGATGCTTACCTGACAAAGCCTACCCAGCCGCGCGAGCTACTTGCTCAGGTAAAAGCACTCCTGGCCCGTTCGAAGGCCTCGCGAGCAGTACAAGAAAGAGTTCAGCCTGCTCAAGTGCGGGGGTATGTCGTTGGCGTTTTGTCCGCTAAGGGCGGCCTGGGGGTCTCCTCACTGGTCACCAATTTGGCGATCACGATCCACAAGTTGACTCGCGAAAGCGTGGTCGTAGCCGACTTGCGCCCCGGCAGCGGCGATATTGGTGCCAGCCTGGGGTATCACAGTTCCAATGGTGTCACCCAGCTCCTCCGCAAGGATCCTACGTCAATCTCAGCCATGGATATCCAAAAAGAGATCGTTTCCCATCAATCGGGGATCCAGGTTTTAATGGCGCCACAAAGGCCGCGCGATGCAGTTTACTTCAATCGGGTAGAACAATTTCGAAGCATTACTCGTCAATTGCCTAATCTGGCGCGCTATGCGGTTATCGACTTGGGGCCATCGCTGCCGCCGCTTTCACAAGCCGTGCTTGAATTCTGCGATGAGTTTATTGTCGTCTTAGAGCCTTCACCATCGAGCGTGAAACAAACCCAGGCGCTGATCGAGGATTTGGTCTCACTGGGGATTGGCAAGGGACGCATTCGAGCAGCGATTGTAAATCGCCTGCGCAGCGGTCTGCAAATGAATTGGTCTGAGGTTCAAGAAGGATTGGGGCATCCGATTGCCACGGTTATCACTCCCGCTCCCGACCTGGCCTACAAAGCCCTTGAAATCAATTCGCCCATGGTCGTACAACAACCTAACAGCCTGACAGCGGAACAATTCACGAAACTCGCATCGACATTACTGCAACTTTCATAACGCACCCTAGATGACAACTCCTCCTCAGCACTCAGCTTTTTTACAAGCTGTTGATCTTCTACGCGAGTCACAACGCACCGTAGTGCTTACTGGGGCAGGTAGTTCAACCCCCTCAGGGATCCCCGATTTTCGCTCCGCGGGAAGCGGGCTTTGGACGCGTTTTTTGCCGATGGAGGTAGCATCCCTGAGCACCTTCAACCAAAATCCAGAGCGTTTTTTTGAATGGCTGCGTCCTTTGGCCAGCCACATGCTAAACGCCAAACCCAACCCGGCGCATATCGCTTTGGCAGAGTTAGAAATTGGGGGGTTTGTTGATACGATTATCACCCAAAATATTGATGGATTACATCAACGCGCCGGATCGAGCCATGTCTTAGAAGTACACGGCACACTCAACTCACTTACCTGCGTAGGCTGTTATAAACAATTTCCTACGGAATTGTTCATTGGCCCCTATATTGATGAGGGCATCATCCCGCGCTGCCCTGAATGCCAGCGCATTCTCAAACCCGATGCGGTCCTCTTCGAGGAACAACTCCCGGCGAAAATTTGGGTTGCAGCCCGCCAGGCAACGAAATCGTGCGATTTGATGATCGTGGCCGGTTCATCATTGGTCGTCATGCCGGTCGCTGGTCTCCCTATGCAGGCATTGGAAAATCAAGCCAAAATCATCATTATCAATCAATCCAGCACCTATTTGGATGGTAGTGCAACTCTTGTGCTGACAGGCGATATCGCCGAGATCATTCCGGCGCTGGCATCTGAAGTCATCCATGACTGAGCAGCATTCCCCCGAACAACTCGAACAGTATAAACGCTTAATCGCCATCTCGCGTGATCTGGCCTCCACCCTGGATCTGGATATTTTGCTTAAGCGGATTGTTCGAGCAGCGGCTGAGCTCTCCGGGGCTGAAGAGGCCTCAATATTGCTGTATGATGAACGTTCAGAGCAACTCTACTTTCAGGTAGCCACCAACTTCGACCCGCGCTTGCGGGGCATCGAGGTACCTGCGGAAAACAGCATCGCCGGTTGGATCGTCAAAAACCGCAGCCCGATCATCATATCTGACATCACGCAAGATGAGCGCCATTTCGGCAAGATCTCTGAAGCAATCGATCTTTCCATTCAATCGTTATTAGGGGTACCTTTGATCGCCAAAGACAAAGTCAGCGGTGTGTTAGAGGCGATCAACAAACGCGCCGGAGAATTTACCGAGGAAGATCAAGAGGCGCTAATGACGCTCGGCTCTCATGCAGCAGTCGCCATTGAAAACTCGCGCCTGTTTCAGCAATTCGATCTCATTGCTGAATTTGTCCACGAGTTGCGCACCCCCCTGGCTTCGCTGCGCACAGCCACTCATTTGCTCAATCATCCCAAAGTGACGCCCGAAAAACGCTCCCAGTTATCACACAGCATCCAGACCGAAACGCAGCGGCTTTCAGAACTTTCAACCAGTTTTCTCGATATTGCTCGGCTTGAATCAGGGCGCACATCGTTCGATATCGCGGCATTCAATCTGAAATCGATGCTGCATGAATGCACCCATCTCGTCTATGAACAAGCCGCCGAAAGTGGCCTGCAATGCAATATCAATATCCCCGACGATCTCCCCACCATCGAGGGAGACTGCGATAAGCTCAAGCAAGCTGTGGTGAACCTGTTGAGCAACGCGGTAAAATACAACCGGCCCGGAGGGAGCATTCAACTAACAGCCAAAGCCTTCGCTGATGGTGTGCAGATTATCATTCAAGATAGCGGGATCGGCATTCCTGAAAAGTATATTGGGCAGCTATTTGGGAAGTTTTTCCGCGTCCCTGGCTCAGAGACGCATGCTCAGGGAACCGGCCTGGGGTTATCGATTGTCAAACGAATTATTGAGGGACACGGGGGAAAGATCGGTGTCGAAAGCCAGGTTGACCAGGGCACGACCTTCACACTATTTATTCCCGTCCCAATATCTCCCTAGCGCGCCCCCTTGCGGCCAAACTGACGTTCCAACACATCGACTGAGAGATGGATCATTGTCGGGCGCCCATGCGGACAGGTGCGCGGCGACTGGCTGGCTTCAAGATCGCGCAGCAAGGCTTCTTGCTCCTGGCGAGATAATGCCTGCCCGCCTTTGACAGCCGCCCGTTTACACACCCGCGCGACTACCCGGGCTTCGATTTCACCCTTGAGCGGGGTTTCATCTTCTTCGAAATCTTCAACCAGAACACGCAGCGCCGCAGCGGGGTTCATGCCCGAAAGCAGCGCCGGGATTGCCCGCACCAAAAACGCACCCCGCCCAAAGGGTTCAACCTGAAATCCCAAACGAGTGAGCACAGGCAATTGCTCTTCCAACAGATCGGCCTGCGCTGAAGGCAACTCTACGCTGGCCGGTTCTAACAATGCCTGGGCAGGAATTTCCCCATCGGCCTGATTATTTTTCAGCGCCATAAAACGCTCAAACAGCACCCGCTCATGGGCTGCGTGCTGATCGATGAGGTACAAGCCGTCTGGGCCTTCGGCCACGAGATAGGTCGCGGCAACTTGCCCCACCAGGCGCAGGAGGGGCACATCCACTTCGGGCAGTTCAGCCTGCGTATGGGCGCTATCGCCCAACCCTGTGGTCTGCAATGCCGCCGCCATCCCCCAGGCGGGGTCCAACTCTGCTTGCGCCGCGCCAACCCCGGGCCGCGCTCCGCTGCTCCACCGTAATCGCTCGCTGAGTTGATCCACCTCTGGAATCGGTGTATGCGCTAATAGAGCATTCCGGACAGCGCGCCCTACACCGCGAAAGATCTCATCCTGCTCGCGGAAACGCACTTCAGCCTTCGTGGGATGCACATTAACATCCACAGTGTCTGGGGGCATTTCTAAGAAGATCGTCGCCAGCGGGAAACGCCCCACCATCAACAGGGTGTGGTAAGCCCTGACCAATGCCGTTGTGAGCGCAATATCGCTCACCGGACGCCCATTGACAAAGAATAATATTTCGGCACGATTAGCACGGGTAACCGCCGTAGGGCTGATATAGCCGCCGATTTTCAGCGCGTCATATTCGGCCAATACCGCGATCATTTGGCGGGCAATATCGGCTCCGTAGAGCACGGCCAACACTTCGCGCCGGTCGCCGTTCCCACTGGTTTGCAACGCCATGCGCCCGCCCTGGCGCAACTGAAAGCGCACCTGCGGATAGGCCAGCGCATAACGTGTGACCAGCGTATCGATCTGGCGGCGTTCGGTGCGGTCACTCTTGAGAAATTTCAGGCGGGCTGGGACATTGTAAAAAAGGTCTTCTACACGCACTACGGTCCCGGCGGGTGCGCCGACCGATTTTACGTCTCCGGCAATGCCGCCATCGACCTTCAAACGCATCCCCAATTCGGCCTGGCGAGGCCGCGAGGTAATGCTAAACCGCGCAACCGAGCCAATAGAGGCCAGCGCTTCGCCGCGAAAACCCAGGGTCGCGATGCTAAAAAGATCCTCGGCGGCAGCGAGTTTACTGGTAGCGTGGCGGGTGACCGAAAGGGGCAGCTCATCGGGGGCGATTCCTTGCCCATCATCGGCAACCTCGATCAACTTCTTTCCGGCATCTTCGACTTCAATGGCAATATAGCTGGCGCCTGCGTCGAGGGCATTTTCAAGCAGTTCTTTGACAACCGAAGCTGGCCGTTCGACAACTTCTCCGGCAGCAATCTGGGAGGCGACTTCATCAGGCAAAATGCGAATAGGCATAGACAACTCCAGAATTCCAATCCACCGGACATTATAGCATCTGGTATCATTGATGCTCGATGAAATTTCACACCATCTTCTTTGATCTCGACTCAACCCTCTACCCCGATTCCAACGGCCTGTGGGCAGCCATCCGTCGGCGCATTGATCTCTACATGCACGCAATTCTCGGCATGCCCTTCGCCGAAATCTCCAGGCTGCGCCACAGCTATTTCATGGAATACGGCACTACCCTCAAAGGGTTGCAAGCCACCCGCGAAATCGACCCGGTCGAATATCTCAATTTTGTGCACGACTTGCCGCTCGGTGATTATTTACAGCGTGATCCACAGTTGCGCGAGATGATTTCAAGCATCCCTGCGGCGCGCTGGATTTTTACCAACGCTGACCGCGACCACGCCAAGCGGGTATTGGAAACCCTCGGCATTGCCGATTGCTTCGCGGGCATGGTGGATGTCTGGGCTTTGGCGCCGTACTGTAAACCTCAGGCAGAAGCCTACCAACGCGCCCTGGCGTTGGCCGGTGTGCCCGAACCGGGCGCGTGCGCTTTTTTGGATGATTCACCCTCGAACATCGCTGCCGCGCATGAGTTAGGTATCTATTCCATCCTGGTCAACAAAAATGGCGACGCCGCCAATGCCAACCGCAAAATCAACACCATCCACGAATTGCGCCAGCAAGTGCCTGAGTTGTGGGGCACGCCATAGATAAAACATGCCCGACAAACAATTATCCATAACCGAAGCTGTCCGGCTAGTCAACGCCGGAGATATGCTCGCCTTAGGCGGCATGACCCTCTACCGCCGCCCGGTGGCCTTCGCCAAAGCCCTGGTCAAGCGCTTTTTGAACAGCGGTCAACCCAAAGACCTGACTCTGCTGGCCTTCACCGCCGGTTTCGAAAGCGATCTTTTGGTCGGCGCGGGGATGATCCGCCAGACGCGCACCTGTTATTTCGGGCTGGAGATTTTCGGGCTGGCGCCCATGTTCACCTACTATGCCAACCGCGGCGAGATTGAAATTCTTGAAGAGAGCGAAGCCAGCATTGCCTTCGGGTTGCGCGCCCAAATGGCCGGGATCGGCTTCATGCCAGGGCGCGGCTGGATTGGCACCGACCTGCCCCAACTGCGTTCCGATGTGTTTTCCATCCACGATCCGTATTCCGGCGAAGAACTGATGGCCTTTCCCGCCATTCAGCCCGATATCGCCGTCATTCATGCCTTGCGCGCCGACCCGGAAGGAAACGCCCAAATCGGTCAGAACAAGGGCATCGACGAAGAATTAGCCCTGACGGCCAAGACCGTTCTCATCACCGCCGAAGAAATCGTCCCCGAACTCTCGCAGGCCGATCTGGTCGCGCCGCTGGTGCATGGCGTTGTGCACGCGCCGGGTGGGGCTGTCCCGACATCGTGCCATCCACGCTATGCTCTGGATGGCGCAGCGCTATTGGCCTATACCGAGCAAGTCGGCGACCCCGCATCTTGGGCGGCCTATACGAAGCAATGGTGATCTGGCTCCCTAAATATTGCCCATACACCGCGTTTACCACATTTTTATATTCCGCTAATCTTGCTATGGTAATCTTGTCAACGAAAAGGTCAGGATTTACGCAGTTCGATGACCGATATTCCGAAAATAGGGGTGTGGTGGGCGCCTCGCAAGTGCGTAAGTCCAATAGGTATCAAACCCGTCAGGAGATCGACAACGATGAAAAAAACTCGTAAATTTATTCTTGGAATCAGTCTGGTCGTGTTCGCTTTGGCATTCTCAATGCTGGCCTGCCAACTGGCCACCCCCTTCTTGCCGCAACTCTCCGCCACCGAGCCGCAGAGCAGCAACCCCGCTCAGTCCGAGGAGGCCTCCGAACTACCGCCCGGCCATCCTACGCTGGCATCGTCTCTCCCTGTTCAAGTTGCGCCCGAGGAACTCGAAGCCTTATTCGCCCCCTTCTGGGAGGCCTGGGGCATCATCCACGAGCAGTACGTCGATCAGCCCCTGGACGACGAAGTTCTGATGAACGGCGCCATCCAGGGGATGCTAGCGACCTTCGAGAACACCCCGAACACGACTTTCGAGGCCCTCACCGGGCCGGGCGGCGACCAGACCGGCACACCCGCGGAGTTGGAAGAACTCTTCACCCCCTTCTGGGAGGCCTGGACCTATGCCCACCAGCCCGACGACCGCGCCCTTATGCAAGGGGCCATCAGCGGCATGCTGGACGCCCTGGGCGATCCACACACCTCCTATATGGATCCCGATCAATTTACGCAGGCCAATATCCCACTGGATGGCACTTACGAAGGCATTGGCGCCTGGGTGGACCCCAACCGCGAATACCTCACTATTGTCAGCCCTATGGCCGGCTCACCTGCCGAGGAGGCCGGACTGCTGCCCGGCGATGAAATTATCGCCGTAGACGGTGACGACATGACCGGCATCGACGGCAATTTGGTCATCCGCCGGGTGCTTGGCCCGGCCAACTCAAAAGTGGTCTTGACCATCCGCCGCGCAGGCGTCACCGAACCCTTCGATGTCGAAATCACCCGCGCAACCATCACCATCCCCAGCGTGGAATATCGCATGCTAGAAAACGACATCGCCTACATTCACTTGCTAACCTTCGGCGACGAAAGCCGAGACGAATTGCGCAATGCTTATGAAGAACTTCTTAAGGAAAACCCCACCGGGCTGATATTTGACTTGCGCAACAACGGCGGTGGATATTTGATCAGCGCCATTGAGGTTGCTTCTGAGTTCATTGGCGAGGGCGTCATCATGCATGAAATCTACGGCGACGGTGACAAAGATACCTACGAAGCCTATGAGGACGGGCTGGCAACCGAGATCCCCCTGGTTGTATTGGTCAACGAAGGCTCTGCCTCGGCCTCCGAGATCGTCAGCGGCGCCATTCAAGATCATAACCGCGCCCCGCTGATCGGCACCACCACTTTTGGCAAAGGATCGGTGCAAAACTGGGTTCCCCTGAGCAACAACCAGGGCGCTGTGCGGGTGACGATTGCTCGCTGGCTTACCCCGGACGAGCGTCTGATCCACGAAGTCGGCCTGGATCCCGACTACCCCCTGGCGACCATCTCGCAGGCTGCCATCGACGCCGGGTTCGACATTGAATCCTTTGGGCTGCCTCTCGATCAGATCGTCATCCTCAGCGCTGAAGATGTGCAAAACGGCCGCGACCCGCAGCTAGATTTGGCCGTAGAAGTGTTGATGGATTTGCTGAATAAATAGCGGCATCTTTGACTTTCGCAGTTCGTTAAAAATTTACCGAAAAATAGGGGTGTGTGAGGTGCTTCGCACCTCACACACCCCTATTTTTCGAGTTTTCTACTCGCAAGTGCATAACTCCTACTAGTGAGGAATATCCATGTTCTATAACCCCACCTACCTGCTCTTCATGGCGCCTGCCTTTATTCTGACCATGCTGGCGCAACTGTACGTCAACTCAACCTACAAAAAATGGGGGCGCGTTCAGGCCAGCAGCCACATCAGCGGCGGCGAGGCCGCCGCCCGCCTGATGCGCCATGCCGGTTTGTACGATGTCGAAATCCAGGGCACGCGCGGCAAACTCACCGATCACTACGACCCGCGCAGTAAAACGCTGCGCCTTTCACAGGGCGTTTACCAGGGCAACTCGGTGGCTTCGCTGGCGATTGCCGCCCACGAACTCGGCCATGCCGCTCAAGACCAGGAAGAATACTTTCCCCTGCGCTTCCGCTCGATGCTCGTGCCGGTTGTCAATATTGGCTCGTACCTGGGTTGGATTCTGATTATGGTTGGTCTGTTCCTGCGTATTGTAGATCTGGCCTGGCTGGGCGTGGCGGTCTTCTCCGGCGGGGTACTCTTTGCGCTGGCAACACTGCCCGTAGAGTTGAACGCCTCCGCCCGCGCAAAAGCGCTGCTGACCACCTCGGGGCTGATCCGCACCGAGGAAGAGCAGCGCGGCGTCAACGCCGTGCTTAACGCTGCCGCGCTGACCTACGTTGCCGCCTTGTTCACTGCCATACTGCAACTACTCTATTGGGTGTCGCTTGTATCCGGGTTGGGAGGCCGTCGCAGGTAAAGTCAATGAAATCAGACACTCAGACCGGTCGCTATCTGATCTCCATTGATATTCTACGCGCCATCGCCATCCTATTGATGATCCAGGTGCATTTCGTCAGTAATCTCTCGCCGCGCCAATCGGCCGCGGCGGGGCTTTACGATCTTTCGACAATCCTGGGAATGATCCCCGCGCCGATATTCTCGTTTCTGGTGGGATTCAGTTTATGGCTCTGGCTGATGCGCGAAACCCAGCGCGGCATCCCCGAAACCCGGCTGCGGAAGACCACCTTTCGGCGGGGGGTATTTCTCTTCGTCAGCGGGCTGGCTTTCGCAACCTTCATCTGGCTGCCTGTATCAGTCTTCGACTGGGATATTCTCACCTTTCTGGGCGCAGCCACAATTATCGTCTACTTATTCCGCCATCTCTCTTCTCGCTGGATTTTCACAACCATCATTTTCGTTTTGCTCATCAGCCCCTGGCTGCGATCCGCCTCGGGGTACGCTGCGCATTGGCAGGGCAGCGAATACCTGTACGACTTCACCGTGCGCGATGTCATCATGGGCTTTTTGCTGGAGGGTTATTTTCCCCTCTTGCCCTGGATCAGCTTCCCCCTGCTTGGGCTAGCCCTCGGCAAATATTATTCGAGCAACGCAGACGGCAGTCAATTCACCGGCTGGAGGTTGCCCGCCGCGGGGTTGATCTTGATCGGATACGCATTAACCGGCGGTCTACTGCTACCATCGGGGAACCCGTTTTGGGAAGCCTATCTCGGCGAGATCACTTTTTACCCGGCCTCAACCACCTTTGTGAGCGCGGCGATGGGCATTGTCATCCTGGCGTTTTGGGGCCTATACCGCCATTTCGACAACAGCCAAAAGCCCAGGCACGGCTTCATGCTGCCGTTCTGGCGCAGATACAGTCGCTTTTCCCTGACCACCTATATCTTGCATCATGCCGTTCATGTCTGGCCGCTGTATCTGGCAGCCTTATGGGAAGGGCGGAGTGACATCTGGTGGTACTACGGAGACGCCATCAGCACGCCGATGGCCTTGCTGTTGGCCGCCCTATTCATCATCCTTTTTTACGGTATCTTGATTTTTTGGGAAAAGAAGAGAAAATACAGTTTCGAAGGCGCGCTACGCCGGTTTAGTGAAGCCTGATCTCATTCATCACTGGAGAATTATAAATGTATACTTCCCAAGATTTAGTTCAACTGGAACACCGCTACGGCGCGACCAATTACAAACCGCTGGATGTCGTCTTAACCCACGGGGAAGGCATTTGGGTTTGGGATGTAGATGACAAGCGCTATCTCGATTTTCTCTCGGCCTACTCTGCCGTTAACCAGGGACACTGCCACCCGCGCATTGCCGCGGTGATGAAAGAACAAATTGACAAGCTGACCTTGACCTCGCGCGCCTTCCACAACGATCAGCTGGGACTGTTCTATCAGGAGTTGTGCGAGTTGACCAATTCGACAATGGCGCTGCCGATGAACAGCGGAGCGGAAGCGGTTGAGTCGGCCATCAAAGCAGCCCGCAAGTGGGGCTACTACGAGAAAGATGTTCCGGAGGGCCAGGCCGAGATCATCGTCTGCGAGAACAACTTCCACGGCCGAACGGTCACAATTGTGGGCTTCAGCACTGAGGCGCAATACCGCGACGGCTTCGGGCCGTTCACGCCGGGCTTCAAGATCATCCCCTACGGCGATGTCAGGGCGCTGGAGCAGGCCATCACCCCCAACACAGTCGCCTTCCTGCTGGAACCCATCCAGGGCGAAGCCGGGATCATTGTCCCCCCGGAAGGCTACTTGCGCGAGGTGCGCCGCATCTGCAGCGAGCACAACATCGCCATGATTACCGATGAAATTCAGACCGGCCTGGGGCGCACGGGCAAAATGCTGGCCGAAGAACATGACGGCGTCGAGGCCGACCTGACCCTGATTGGCAAAGCCCTCTCCGGCGGCTTTTACCCGGTCTCGGCGGTGCTTTCGAATAAAGAAGTGTTGGGAACCTTCCAGCCCGGCGATCACGGCAGCACCTTCGGCGGCAACCCCCTGGGCGCGGCAGTGGCGCGCATGGCCTTGAAAGTACTGGTCGAGGAAGGTATGATCGAGAATGCCGCCAAAATGGGCAATTACCTGATGAGCAGCCTGGGGGAGATTGATAGCCCCTACGTTAAGGAAGTGCGCGGCAAGGGCCTGCTTATCGGTGTGGAACTACACCAAGAAGCTGGCGGGGCGCGGCGCTTCTGCGAGGCGCTGATGCAGCGCGGCCTGCTCTGCAAAGAAACCCACGACCACGTTATCCGCTTTGCCCCGCCGTTAGTCATCCAAAAGGAAGACATCGACTGGGCGTTGGAGCAGATTGAACCGGTGCTAACAGCCTAACACAAAAGAGCCTGCTACCTCACAAGTGACAGGCTTTTTATGATCGGCTGACGGTAATCAAACGCACACCGGCGCGGTGTATCTGACGGAAATTGCCTCCCTGACTGACCGTGCGTAAGACGGCTTCGATATCTTCAACCAGGGCGCCTGCCAGAATATTTACACCATCGTCAAACAATACCGGGCTGAGCGGTGTGCTTGGCCCCAGCAGCATGACCTGCGCTCCGGGGGCGCGCAATTGCATCAACGCATCATATGTTCCATTCATCAAGACCATTCCGGTCATAGCAATAAACGCTGCCTGGGGCAAGATTTCGGGAGCCGCCTCGGCAGGGTAGTCGCCTTCTAGAGGGTGTTGGTCAATGACGGCTAAATTTTCCACCCGCTCGCGCAGGGTCTCCACAAAGGGAAAGTGTCCCACAAGAGCAACACGTTTTCCGCTCCCGCGGGCGGCGATCAATTCCAGGGCATTTTGCTCGCTCCAAAGCGGGGGCGGTGGGAGCAGGGCATTCAACGTAGCCATTGCCAGGCTCATCAAAGGCGCGCCCGGCTGACTAAGTGCGGCAACCAGCTCTGAGGTGGCACGCCCCACCAGCTCCCCGGCCCGGGGGACCTGCGGTCGGCCTGAATGTTCGTGAAACCCACTCAGGGTGGCCGCCAACCCACAGCGGCGCTGCCCATCCGCCTCCACTACCGCCGCCGTCCAGTTCATCCCCATACAAACATCTACCAAATTGCCTTCTGGCGCGGTCGCCAAAATTTCGTCAAGTAGCTTCAAGGCTATCTCTCCATGCTCTGCGTTTGCTGTTCGCCCATATTGTAGCATTTCCCCATGCATACACGCAGCCTTCAAACCTAACAAAATCTAAAAGATTTCTTTACCGCGTGGTTACAACCCTGGTCTATAATGGGGTTTAGAAAGCCAGATTAACCCACAACCAGGAGAACCACCATGCAGAAATTCATCACACCACTTCTTACAATTCTCATCGTCAGTTTGGGGTGCACACTCAGCGGCCTGGGGGGAGATTCGGCCTCGGCCACGCCGCCCCCACAAGGTGACAACCGCTGCGGCGATGGCATCTGCGATGGACCAGAGAATGCTCAAAATTGTGCGGAGGACTGCCCGGCGGGGGGGCTGACCCTGCCCGAGCAGGGTTCAACAGAAGAAGATTCACCAGCCCCCGAGGCGCAGCCTGCCCAACAAGAAACCTCAGAATTTGAGAGTGGCTTCCGCTATGTCTCATTTGGCGGCAGCATCGATATGACCCTCAACACGGCTTTGATGGGCGATTTCAGCGGGATCGCCTTTGAGTATGCCGGTGACTACCAGATCGAACTCTGGTTCCCGCCGGAGGGCGGCGAGGCCGTGCAGCAACGCAACACCATAGCCCTGACCGAATTGCGAGATTTATATTTCGACTCTGAACCCTGTCTGTGGGAATTGAATGAGAGCGCCTTCGAACCGGTATCTTTTGAATTGGCTGCAGCGCTAATCCTGAATGGCATTCAGGAGGATGGCGAGGCCGCCGATGAATTGAGCTACCAACTGACCGCCCCTCTGAACGCGGTAATCGGCGGGGTTGTGACCTGCCAGGGCAGCCCGGGCGAATTTAGTGATCCGGCGGCCTACCCGGTGCTGACGACCTGGTTCATGCAAGGGCTGACCAACCCCATTCATCTCAATGTCGTCGAAACCAACACGGTCGACCAGCAGCCTGCCGGGCCTACCTATTTTGTGAGTATTCCGAAGGAAACTTTGTCCTATGTCGTCGTGCCCGACTTGAATACCCCTTAGCGTGAAATCAACCCATCATCAAATCAAAATTTGAATTAGGAGAGACCCCCATGAAACGCATTATTCTCTATCTTGCCCTCAGCCTCATACTGTCCACGGCATGTTCACTCGGCGGAATCGGCGCTAACGAGGATGCGCCCGCGCCCGCATCCGAGCAACGCTGCGGCGACAATGTGTGCGACGGACCCGAAAACCCAGAAATTTGCCCCCAAGATTGCGCGGGGATTGCCCAGCCGGAAAGCGACAACGAAACAGATGTGAATTCAGAAGAGTCGCAAGCACCCGCAACAGATAGCCAGGCTCAACCGGTGATCGGGGTTGTTTTCGCCGAAGTTGAGCTGGATCGCACCCCGGGGAATGGCGATTGCGGTATTGACCCCTGGTATTCACCCGATTGCTCAAGCATCAAACTCTGGTGGGGCTTGAACCTGCGCGCTACGGCACAATCGGTTGTCCTGATTATTCCCGATGGCGACCAGCGCTGGGTTGTCAGCAATCACGGCGACGTAACCGCCAAATACAACATCAATCTGAATGACTTCCTCAGCACAAACGGCGGGACGTATCAAGATCTCGCCATCGACTTCAGTCCCGCCCCAGAATGTTCTGGCGAGATCGAAGGCACGGACTTTCACTTCCAGGTTATGGGAACGCGACAGGACGGCAACCTCGAACTCATCTTATCGGCCAACCCCGAGGAATTCGTCCAGGGCGCTTGCGCGGGAACCGGATTCCAATACACCACCTCGCACCTGCTATATGGCTGGGCTGCGGCCCTCAGCGGCGACCCGCTGGATTTGAGCTTCGATATGAATGACACCTTCCGACAGCAACCGGGGCATTACCTTGCTGAAATCAGCGTGGATACAAACCCCAGCCCGGAGAACCGCGATCGTGTTGAGAGCCATCTTGAATTTATGTGCATCGGGTCGCAGCCTGCCTCCGTACTCGAACCCGTCCCCTGCCCCTGGGAAGAGTAGCTTATTCTTTCCCGGTATAATACGCCTTATGAACACAATTCACTGCCCCTGGTGCGGACAACGCGCCTCTGCCAACACCCTTGAATGTCGCAAATGCGGCGGGCCATTCTCCCCGCCGATTGGCGACGACCCCGGTCCCGCGCCGCCGCTCCCGCCGCGCAAGCTGCCCGCAGGCTACAAACGCCGGATGCTGTTCACCAATGCCCCCACTACCCTGGTTGGAAGCATTTTCCTGATGGTTGGATTTCCGATTGGGGTCGTCTTCACCATCCTCGGCGTGGCCCTTCCGGGTATGTGGATGTTCATCGCCATTGGCGGCGGACTGGGCACAATCTTCACCCTGCTGGGCGGAGGGATGCTTTACTTTGGCATCCACCAGGGGGTAAGCAAAATCCGCCCCTTTGAACACGGGCAAGCCACCATTGGCGAGGTCGTCGATATTTTCCGAGATTACAGCATCAGCGTTAACGGGCGCAACCCCTGGGCCGTTGTCTACACCTTCGATGCGCACGGCCAAACCTTCGAAGGCCAGGCCATAACCTGGAAACATAACCCCAAAACGCAGGAAATCGGTAACCGGGTTTATGTACTCTACATGATCGATGACCCCGAACAAAATGTGATCTATCCGCCAGTTTAGGTCACGACACATTTTCACAAGGAGACCAGTAAATAAGAACAGGATTTACCAGACATTGCCACCTCAATGTTAGTTTTAATGGTACATAAGGAGATGAACCATGAAAAAGAAAAACCTACTTATTGGACTAATTTTTGTCTTATTCACCATCAGCAGCGGCTTGATCGGCGCTTCCAATGTCGCGGCGAATGCTCCTGCGGCCCCTCTCAGTAATGCCTGCGGCGATGGCGTATGCAAAAGCCCAGAAAACCCCCAGAATTGCCCGGCTGATTGTGCGTCTACATCGGACACAAACCAGTTTAATACTCCCGCCACACCGGGAGATGCGGGTAAATTTACCCCGTCAGGCGGATTCGCTCCCGCTCCTGTGGAAGCCGGGGGTGAATCCATCAGCGGTAACCAGCCGCTGTATTTCTTCCTTTTCACTCACACCGAGGACCCGTTCAACCACGAACTGAGCGAGGAACGCTATCTCCGTTTGGTGCCTGAAATCGAGGCTCTGGCGGCCTCCCATCCTGAAGCTGGACTGGTGTGGACGATCATGTTCCAGGGATCCGATGCGCAAACGGTCGCCGAGCGCAACCCGCAGACCGGGGTACTCGACCTGCTGCGCGCCGCTAATGAAGCGGGCGTGGTCGATTTTGGCTATCACGCCCATCACGACTCGACCTACAGCAACCGTCCGCAAAACGATTTCAACGAGAACTCCTCCTGGGAGGAAATGGTCAATGGCATAGTGGATTGGCTGGGCTGCCTCAAGGACATCCATTATGGCGGCTGCCTCGAAGCCACGGGCGGCGGCCTTTATGCTGTGTTGGATAATTTTGGCCCGGTCGAGGCGCTCAGCGGTAACTTCCTGCAATCAGATACGGCCTACGAGGGCGGCCCGGCCAGCCATGCTGCCTCGCAAATTTTACCTGACCGGCTGCTGGGTTTCGGCTACCCGGATCACGGCCCCTTTGGCGGTGGAGAGCGGCGCGCCGCCGTGGCAGAACTGATGGAACGCCTGACCCCCACGAATGAGACCTCCTCTTCAGTCTTCTGGGCTGACAATGTTATAAAAATGACCGGCGGCAGCCCCATCGATGAGACGCGCGGCATCGACACGCTCAAAGGGCCGCAATACGCGACGGCGATGCTCGCAGACCTGGACCGCTCGCGGCCTAATCTTGTCCTGACCGGGCTGGCCTCCAAATTCATTTACACCAAGCAAAATGTGAATACCAGCCCCACCATCTACGGGTATGCTAACCCAGAAAATCCGGAGCTGCCCCCTGAACTGCTGAACTCCCGCCAGGATATTGAACGCTTTTACCAGCAAAGCGTGGATGCGCTTGACTATCTGCTCGATGAAGTGCTTCCCGCGAATCCCGGCTCCGTATTCGTTAACAGTCAGGACGTGGTCAATATGGTCGCCCCGCCGGAATACTGGCAAATCGAACCGGCGCAGCTTGACTTGCTCTCCCGCTGGGCGCTGCTCAACTGGACAGATCGCCCGCCCGATTGGGTCAGTGACGGGAGCGATTTTTATTCACTGCGCGACCTTTTCACCCTGCTGGTGCTGAGTGTCGGCAATGGCAGCGGTGAGATGAGTTCAGCAACCCTCCAATTACCCAACGCGGTTTATGGGCCGCTCTCGGCGGTGGATGCTGCGGCAGAAATCACCCTCTCAACCAAAGAAATTATTGCCCTGGCCGAGCAGTTAGCGCCCAGCTTCGCCCCGGATCAGCCCTGGCAGGTTACCCCCAACGCCACAGTACAGCCCTCTTACCAGACCTCCGCAGGCGAGATCAGCGCCGCCCAACTGCTCTACGGCATGGCAACCGTCTACGCCGCTGACTTCGCTGGAACTCCGGTGGAGGCCGTCACCCTTCCGTCCACCCAGGCTATGCCCGTGACCTACGATCTGCTCCAAGATATCGGCTGCCTGGCGACCTGCTCCGGCACGGCCTGGTCGTTCAAACCGGCCCGCTTGCGGATGCCCTGAGAGCATCAGGCCTGACAGGTTTCAGAAACCTGTCAGGCCTGACGGAATTTATGATTGGTTGATCCCCTGAGGAAGATTCATCATGAATCGCACAACGATTTTTCCTGCCTTGCTCATTTTGATCACGCTGGCCTGCAATCTGCTTACACCCCAGAGCGCGCCTGCCCCGGCAGCTGAAACCCAGGCTTCCGCAGCCGCGCCCACAGTGACGCCAGAACCTCCACCGGTCGACCTCCCTGAGGCTCTGTTTTACGCCATCTTCTCGATCAATGTACAGGATTTCAGCTACCCCGCTGAATCCGCTGCCGTGCTGGATAAGATCATTACCCTGCATGAGGCCTACGCCATGCCAGTGGATATCTACCTGACGGACGTGATGGCGAGCATCTATGCCGAAGAATACCCCGCATTGATGGAACGGCTAACGACCTCAGCGGTGGTTGCAATTTCCTATCATTACCGCGCCCCGAGGCCGTATGCCACCAGCTATGACTGGCTGGCTCTCAAGGGGATGCCTGAGGAGCAAATCTACGAAACCATACTGCGCTACGAGACCCAGGCCGTCGACCCTGTGACTGGTCAGACCACGGACGCGCCCGGCGGCTACCAGCAAGTCGCTGCGCTGATCGGCTACCCTCCGTATGCGGCCTCGGCCTCGGCCAGCGACCCGGCCATCAAAGAAACCGCAATGCGCGTCTTCCGCGAACTGGGCGCGCAAATGACCATCTCACACGGCATAGAGCCGCCCAACCTGGGCGATACAAAATATGGCCTACCTCTCCGACCTGAGCACGCAGATTACAAACTCTTCGAGCATGTCGGCGAGGACGCGGCCCAGGCGTTCGAAGCGGCCCTAGATCAGGCCCGCAATGCCCGGGGCGGTGAAGCGCCCTACTTCATCGGCGTCAAAATGCACGACAACGATTTCTTCGCCGAGCGATCTGCCTGGCTGACCGTCTATGTAGACGGCGGCAAACGCCCGGATTGGGATCCAACGCTCAAGGCCGCTTTACTCACCCAGGCGCAACAAGATGCCGTGTGGTCGCTGTACGAACAAACCGTGCAGTATGTGGCATCGCAAGCTGAGCGAGTTAGTGCCGTCAATTTGCCGATGGTCTTAGAAATGCTCCAACAATAATGTGGCCATCTGACAGTTTAAAAATCAGGACGCAGATTTACGCTGATGATCGCTGATAAAAGCAAAAAAACGGTGAAGTCGAAACAAAAAATCATGTTTATCTGCGTGAATCAGCGTCCAAAGCCATACGTGTCAGATAGGTAGACAATAATTATTGTGTAAAATTTTCAAAATTTAGTAATGGACTATTTATGTCAAAAATTTACCCATTAGGCCATCTGGCCGGGCTAAGACTGAATGCCCGCGCTTCAGCGCTGGTCGGTTTCGCACTCATATGGATCATTCTCAGCGTTTTCGCGATCATTTTCTCTGACTTATCGTTGGGCATTTCCATCTTGGGCGCGTTTCTCGCCACACTCTTGCATTATCTCTCAGAGTTATGGCACAACCTCGGTCATGCCTTCGCCGCCCGGCGCACTGGCCACCCGATGAGCGGCGTGACCTTTATCGGCGCGCTGGCAATCTCCCGTTACCCGCGCGATGAAGGCGAACTTCCAGCCCGGGTTCACATCCAACGCGCCCTGGGCGGCCCAGCCGCCAGCTTCATGCTGAGCGCCCTCAGCGGGGCCGCGGCCTGGGCGTTATCCGCTACCGGCGGGTTGGCATGGATATTCGCCTGCTTTATCTTCGCCGACAATTTGCTGGTTTTCACCCTAGGCGCATTCCTGCCCCTGGGCTTCACCGACGGCAGCACAATCCTGTATTGGCGGCGCAACAACTAAGAAACATAACGTCTCCCTCACCCTCCCCCGTCCACTCCCGCTGTGAGAGGGCAGTAATAACTGGTGATTCAGTTCCCTCACCCTGAGGGAGAGGGCTAGGGTGAGGGGAAATAGAGGTACAAAATCATGAAAAAGTACGCCAAACTTTTCGGTCTGACATTACTCATCCTGGCCTTTTCTTTAGCATTTTCTCATGCCGATAGCCAGAAATCAGAAGAAACCGTCAGCGCGCCCTACCTGATGGCCTTCCACGCCTGCGATAGCGCCGGCGGGGCCGACTGCCACAACCCGCAGAATCACATGGTCTACCTGGCGGGGAGCGACGACGGCGAGAACTGGAGTCTGATCCCCGGATGGGAGCCTTACTCCAGCTCGGTGCCGGATGTCATCCGCCGAGGGGATACGCTGTATATCTACACGCCGGGCCAGCTCGTGCGATACAACCTCAACACCGATACCCAGGAAGCCCCCGTCCAGGTAGACATTCCTGGACTTTCCGGGGGGTTTGTCGATCCCTCGCTGATCGTTGACGAGGATGGCCGTCTGGTGATGTTTTTCCTGTACGGTCAGATGGGTATGGACCCGGCGGGGTGCAGCGCTTCAGAGACGAGTTGCGTGCGGGAGATCGGTTCGGCCACAGAAGTGCAGGGCAGCGACGGGAGTGAGTTTACGCTCGATGAAGGCCAGCGCGCTTCGGCGACCATCGATCCCAGTTCGCAAATCAAATCCTTCTCCGACCCCGACATCTTCTTCGATGGCGGCCAGTACGTACTCTATATTTCCCACGGCCCCTCGACCTCAGTCTGGGTTTCCAAAGACCTGCACGGCGAGTACGTCCAGGAACCATCTCTCCCCCAGGGGATGCTGACCACCAACACCGGCGGAGTCCCGGCGGGGTATTTTGACCCGGCCAATGGAGAATATTGGACCTACGCGCATGTTGACCTGCAAGGCCAAACCATCATCCGCCGCGCCATCCACCCTGATCTGTACAAACCTTTGAATGAGGCTGATTTCGATACCGTGATAACAGGCGAAAGCATCGGGCTGGGCGCCAGCTTCATCGTCGCCAGCCCCGGCTTCGCGGTCAACATGCCCGGCGATACGATCCCCTCCCTGGGTGCAGGAACTGGCCCCGGGATCCGAACCACCCCCGAGGTCGACCCCGACATGGCGGCGCTTATCAAAGAATCCCCCGACCCGCTGGACGCCGAAATCTACCTTGAACAGGTCAACGCGCAATCCACGCCCGGCTCATCCTGGGTTTACCAGGATTCTGTCTTCAGCACCATGCCCGCCGGTGAAGAATACGACATGGGCGCTTTCTGCCGCATCTTCCAGCGTCCGGATGAAACGGGCTTCGATTATTTCTACGGCGGCTCTTTCCGTGAAGCCGACGGGCAGACGATGCGCTACAACGGCGATGTGGTGCGGCTGATGAACCCCGACGGCAGCTTTGCCACAGACCCTGAGCTGATCTCCACGCACGGCGGCGATTTCGCCATCGACTCCGACGGTGAGTTCTACTACCTGCTCAATGGCGCACCCGAAGGCTGGCGGCTGCGCAAATATGATCTTGATTTCAACGTGGTCGGTGAAACGACCATCACGCTGCCGGAACAGCACTTCGCCAACGACCAGATGGTGCGCGTCTACAACGGACTGGTCTTCGCCAGCGGTCTGTACGATCCCAACTTCGACGAGTCCCAACGCAGCGATAAGCAGCCCGCCCACCCGGATCAGGAGCAGTATACCCACCTGTGGATATACGACAGTGATCTCAATTATGTGGAAGATCTGATCCTCGACGACTATCCCAACATCAACGGCGGCACACTGGTGTACTACGAAGGCGCTTACGCGTACGTCTCCGCCGATAATTTCTTCAGCAATCAAATGAGCGCCCTGCTCTACGACGAGGACTGGAACTACCTCGAAACGGTCCCCCTGCAGGATGACGCCCAATGGTCGATGGGCGGCGTCTACGCCGACGGCCTGATCTACATCGCTTACCACAAAGGCGAACACGGGCGCGGCGATGTTTACGTGGATGTGTACGACACCGCCTGGGAACTGCAAGAGACTATTGAGGTCACCCGCGCCAACACCGAATACTTCAACGCCCAGCGGCCCTGGGTTCAGGTTTATGGGGATATGATGATCGTCTCCTATGATGTCGGCAGGGACAATCAGGACTTTTTAGATTTGCAGTGCATCACAACGGTGTATGTCCGGGGGGATTCGCCAGCGCCCATGACCTCGGGGGCTGATTCTGCTCCCGGAGAGCATCCTGTTCCCGAATTCAATCCCTTCGAGCAGATGACCGAAGATCAGGCAGCCTGCCTGCGTGCAGCCTGGGGCGAAGAAGCCTTCGAGGAGATTTCCAATTTCAAACGTCCGCCCACTTTCGATGAGGAACCCGCTCTGCAGGAATGCCTGGGCGACGCCTTTATGCCCCCTGGCGAGGGGGGCGATACGCCCGGCGGCCATGATCCCTTCGTCGACCAGACCTACTACGCCACCTCCAGCGATGGGCTGAACTGGAGCGCGGGAACGCTGCTGGCCGATAAAGCCTCCGTGCCCGATGTGATGACCGCTTCCGATGGGGCTTTGTGGGCTTACTGGGTCGATTTCACGTACATGACCGGCCCGAATATGGAGCGCATCGGTATCGCCCGCAGCGACGACAACGGGGAAAGTTGGGAAATGCTCGGGAATGTAAACTTCACCGGCCTGGGGAACATTGTCCCCGTAGACCCGGATGTGGTCGAACTCTCCGATGGGCGTTTCCGCATGTACTTCTACGATATCGCCGTGCGCGAACTGGCGCACCCGATCTACAGCGCCATCTCCGAGGACGGCATCAACTTCACTCTCGAGGAAGGCACCCGCGTGATCATCGACGAAATCTACGACCCCGACGTCGTCCAGCTCCCCGACGGGGGTTACCGCATGTACCTCAACTCCGGCGACATCCTCAGCGCCCACAGCGCCGACGGTCTGGACTTCGTCCCCGATGACGGCGTGCGCGTGCTCAACGGCAGCGTGCCCGGCTCGATCCTGATGCCGGATGGCACAATCCGCATGTACAACTGCGCCCAGGGCATCTCAGTCTACGAGAGTCAGGATGGGTTGAATTTCACGCTGTTAAAACAAGGCGTGATCCGCGACCAGGGCGGCCAGGGCCAAATCCTGTGCGACCCCTCGGTGACGGCCATCCCCGGCGGCTACCTGATCGTCTACAAAGTCAATCCGGGCGGCGGGCAGTGAGCGCCCACCTGCGAAATGACATGCCTGGAACTCGATAATGGATAAACACCTTTCAAACGATCTTTCGCAGATCGGCACCTTGCTCGATAATATCGTCGAGGAAGCAGAACGCTTTTTTGCGGAAATAAATTCGATGCCAGCCGGCGCGGTCTCGCCATCCAAAATCGCGCCGGCAAATATCCCTGCAGATGGTTTTGGCGCTCAAAAAGCTTTGGAAATTTTCAAAGAACGTTTTGCTTCGGGACTGAGCGGCAGCGCCGGGCCGCGCTATTACGGCTTTGTGACCGGGGGCGTGACTCCGGCTGCATTGGCGGGCGATTGGCTGGTTAGCATTTACGACCAGAACAACCTGGGATCAGATGAATCCATCGCGCCCCAGATTGAGTTAGAAACGATCGCCTTACTGCGCCAGTTGTTTGGATTGCCGAATGCCTATTCAGCTTTACTTTCCGGTAAGTGGGTAGAGAAAATGGTCTCAACACGTGGTAGAGTT
>CAYFMI010000066.1:0-22702 GCA_964344175.1 uncultured Anaerolineales bacterium | reverse complement strand
AGGGTGTCAACGAGTTGGAGGATTTAGCAGGCAATTCAACAACAAGTCTCTTTATTAGTGGAACTTCAATTGATGATACCAGCGACATCGTCATCGACGGGATCGCACCGACGATTGAGTCGATCACCTCGACCACGCCAGACGGGTCGTACAAGGACGGTGACACGATCGATGTGACGGTGACTTTTTCGGAAAATGTGACCCTTTCCGGCGGCACGCTGGATATCACCCTGGATACAGGGGCTGAGGTCCATATCGCCGCCTTCAGCAATGCCAGCACGGCCTCGGGCAGCTACACCGTCGGGGCCGGCGACACCAGCGCCGATTTGGATTCGACGGCGATTGCCTTGAGCGGCGGCGCGGCGCTGCGGGATGCAGCGGGCAATGATGCCACGGTCTCGCTTCCAGCGACGACGATTGCCGATGGCAGCGACATCGTCATCGATACGACCGCGCCCACCGTGACGATTGGTGCGCCCTCGGTGAGTGACACCAACAACGGGCCGGTGAGCTACACCGTGACCTACAGTGACGCCGATACCGTTGACTTACGTCAAGCCGATGTTGTCCTGAATACAACCGGAAGTGCAAACGGGTCGGTTAGTGTCACCAACGGTTCCACCAGCACACCGACGGTGACCCTCAGCGGCATCACGGGGGATGGCACCCTGGGCATTTCTGTGGCTGCGGGGCGCAGCAATGATACCGCAGGTAATACCGATACTGGCAGCGGTCCGAGTGCGACCTTTGATGTCGATAACACGCACCCCAACGTCACCATCAACCAGGCCGGTGGGCAGGCTGACCCAACCAACGCATCACCGGTGATTTTTACGGTGGTCTTCGACGAGGCCATCAACGCAGCCACCTTCAGCAATGCCGATGTGAATGTAGGCGGCACCGCCACAACGGGGACGGTGACCGTCACCGAAATAGCCCCCAACGACGACACCACCTTCGAGATCTCGATTGTGGTCACCACGGATGGCACGGTGCAGCCGACCATCCCGGCAGGCGGCGTGGCAGACCCGGCGGGCAACACCAACACCGCCTCCACCAGCACCGACAATACCGTCACCGTGGATACCGTCAAGCCGGATGTGACCATCAACCAGGCCGGAGGACAACCTGACCCCACCAACACATCACCGGTGACCTTCACAGTGGTCTTCGACGAGGCCATCAATGATGCCACCTTCAGCAATGCCGATGTGAGTGTGGGCGGCACCGCCACAACAGGGACGGTGACCGTCACCGAAGTGGCCCCCAACGACGACACCACCTTCGAGGTCTCGATCGATGTCACCACGGATGGCACGGTGCAGCCGACCATCCCGGCGGGCGGCGCGGCAGACCCGGCGGGCAATACCAACACTGCCTCCACCAGCACCGATAATAGCGTCACCTACTATCGGCACCCCACCATCGATAAGGTCTTCGCACCCAACACCATTGCCGCTGGCGATACTGCGATGCTGACCTTCACCCTGACCAATCCCAATACCCTGACCACGTTGAACGGACTGAACTTCAGCGACCCCTTCCCGGCCAATGTGCAGATTGCGGCAACACCCAATATCGGCGGCACCTGCAACACCGACAACGTCCTGGCAACTCACTTCACCCCCAACCTGGCTGCCGGAGGCACGCAGGTCAACCTGGTAAGTGGTTCGGGCTACAATCTTGCCCCAGGAACCAGTTGCGCGATTACGGTAGATGTCACCGCCACGACCACCGGCGGCAAAGTCAATACTACCGGCAATATCGGATCGACGGAGACCGGTGCAGGCACAGATGACGCCACCAACACCCTCACGGTGGGGGATCCCACGCTGACGATCGATGTGGTGGGCAACTTCGGCGGCGACAACGTCACCAGCACGCCAGGCACAATCGACTGCCCGGGAACCTGCACGGATAGCTTCACCTACAACGATGTCGTGACCCTCAACGTGACCGTGGATGCGGGGTCGAGCTTCCAGGGTTGGAGCGGCGATTGCGCCGCCTTTAGCACGGCCCTGAAAGGCGACATCACCATGAATGGCTCCAAGAGCTGTACGGCGACCTTTGTGGCACAGCCTGAAATCGATGTGCAGCGACCAGCGGGAACCTCGATTGCTGACGGCACAGGCGATGCGTTGAACAACCAGGCCCCTGGTACCGTCAGCCTGACCTATACCGTGGACAATACCATCGGCGGGGCGCAACTTGGCATCACGGATGTCACTGCCGATGCCCTGATCAACATCCGTGGTTTCACCCTGGTGACAGCCACACCGATCAACATAGCCGCTGGAGCGACAGGAAGCTTTGATGTATCCTTCGATGTGGCTGCCCTGGGCGCCTTCAGCCTGGACATGCATATCGACAACAATGATCCCAATGAGAACCCCTACGATATCCAGATCACGGGGACGGGCGCGGCGGTGCCCGAGATCGACGTATTGGGCAACGACACCACCATTTTCAATGGCGATGCCACCCCCGATCCCGCCGATCACACCGACTTTGGCAGCGCCGACGAAACCGGCGCTACCATCACGCGCACCTTCACGATCAAGAACACCGGATTGGCTGACCTGAATTTGAATGCAGTGCCTGCGCGGGTCACGATTGGCGGCACACATGCCGGTGATTTTGCCCTGACCACCGATATAGACACCGCGGCCCTCGCAGCCGGAGAACAGGCCGCCTTCACGGTGACTTTCGATCCCAGCGCCATTGGTTTGCGTGAAGCGACCATCACCATCCCCAACGATGATAGCGATGAGAACCCCTATGAGTTCAGCATCCAGGGGACGGGCACTGGCCCAGCTTGCGAGATGGATGTGCAGGGGAACGGCATTTGCATCCCCGATGGCGATACCTCGCCTTCGCTGTTGGATCAGACCGATTTTGGGGAGGTACTGGTAACCGGTGGACAGGCCACCTACACCTACACTATCGAAAACACCGGCAGCCTTGATTTAAACCTGACCCACAACGACCACATCATCATTGATGGGACGCATGCGGCCGACTTCACCCTGGTGACAGATGCGGTCTCCCCGGTTGCCGCTGGCGGTGGCATAACCACCTTCGAGATCACCTTCAACCCCAGTGGCGTGGGCATCCGTGAAGCCACTGTCACCATCGACAACGACGACACCGATGAGAACCCCTACACCTTCAACATCCAGGGCACTGGCCTTGTGGAAGAAGGGGACCGCAGAGGCGGCAATCCGGCCACCCAGAAATTCAGCGCTGGGCTGGGAGGCGGTCAGTTCCTGGGGCGCCCGGTCAGGGTTACGGTACCAGAAGGCGCTGTCCCCAACGGCACACAGTTAACCATCCAACGAATTCCGGCAAGGAGGGAGGATGCTGAGACCATTTTTGGAGATCTGATCTTTGACATCACCTTCACCGGGGCGGATGACGTATTGATCACCAGCTTCAATTCACCCATCCAGGTCTGCATTATGCCCACCATTGCGCAATTACACCAGGTTGGCTTCAATTTTGGCAGATTGTTCATGCTCACCCTGCATGGGAATGCCAATTGGGTGATGGTTGCAAACGCCTATGAAGATAACAATTACCTGTGTGCCGATGTCTCCTTGTTCAGCTTTTTTGCCCTGGGGTTGGCGCCACTCCCAGAAACTGGTTTTGCTCCTAATGTGACGCATACCCTGCCGCAGCAACCCCTGGAGAATGCCTATCAGCAAATGGATGGCTTTACGCTCGAGATTCCCGATTTGGGCGTAGAACTGCCCATTGTGGGAGTCCCCCTAACCGAATATGGGTGGGACGTTTCCTGGCTCGGTGCTGCTGCTGGCTATCTCGAGGGCACAGCCTACCCAACCTGGGCGGGCAACACCGCCATCACGGCCCATGTTTGGGACCATCGCAACCAGCCCGGACCCTTTGTGAATTTACACACCTTGCAGCATGGTGACCAGATCATCATTAACGCCTGGGGGCAGAAACACGTTTACGAAGTGCGCGCCCTCAGCGAGGTGCATCCCGACAATCTGCGCGCCCTACCGCACTCCGATTACGACATCCTCACCCTCATCACCTGCCAGAGCTACGATGAAGGCAAGGGCCTGTATGATTGGCGATTAGCAGTCCAGGCGGTGTTGGTGAATGTAGGAACTGAGCCATACCCCTAAGGGCTGATATTAAAGGCCTAAGGGGTATGGAATCAAAAAAGCTACCTCGAAATGAGGTAGCTTTTTGTGTGCCCCCACGGAGATTCGAACTCCGGTCTTAGCCTTGAAAGGGCTACGTCCTAGTCCCCTAGACGATGGGGGCGTGCTGCACGTACTTTGCTCGCAACGGGCAAAATTCTACCAGACCACTGCGCCAGGGTCAAGCATCATTCTGATGTTGTTTGAATAGGCGTCTCATCAGTAGATGGCCGCGAACGGCGCGGGCGGCGCGATAAACCTCCGGTTTGCGAGTCGAGAATCACAGAAAGCCATGAGATGGCGCGGTGATCATATTCCCTGCGGCCACAGACATCACAAACCCAGGCCGGGAATTCGGGCACGGTCACCATATCGCTGGCTAATTGCGTGAAATAGGTAATATGCCGTAAATGCAAAACACCTACCTGGCATTCCGGGCAGGGGTACATCTCTGGCGATTCTTTGTTCTCTTCCTGGCTCATTATCAATCTTTTCTAGGGGGCCGCCAATGCAACCGTTGGATGTTCGATCACGCCAAATGACGATACCGGCCAGTACACAAAGACAGCTTTGCCAATCACGTACTCCATCGGCACCGGCCCCCAACTATGGGAGTCGGAGGAGTTATTACGGTTATCACCGAGAACAAACAGAGAATTCTCAGCAATAGCCCAATCGCCGGTGTAGTTGGTTGGGGCGTTGAGATACGGTTCATCTAATTCATCATCGTTCAGGAACACCTTGCCATCATGAATACTCACCACGTCACCGGGCAAGCCAATCACGCGTTTTATATAGTCCTGGTCAGGGTCACGCGGCAGGTGAAATACCACAATATCGCCGTGTTCCGGCTCACCTAATTTATAGGTAATCTTCGAAACAATGATGAACTCGCCGCTGTCAAAGGTAGGCAACATACTTTGGCCGTCCACCCGTACGCGGGCCGTCAGGGCATTGATCCCTAAAAATAGCAGCACCGACAAAAGGACGGTCTCTAGAATATCAACAAAAAACCGTACGACCCCTGATTTCGAAGGCGGTAAAGATCCTTCGGGATCAAGAATTTCTTCAGCGTTAAACTCTTCCAACAAATCCTCCACAATTTTTGGCGCGGGTTTCGCTCCGCCCGAAGATTATAAAACCGCTTCAGGACTCCGACAAGGACTTTATGCACAGAGAGCAGGGAGTAACTACGCAGGTCGAACCTGAGCGATGTGATCCCTTAGCAAAGGGGGCAGGGTCCCGCGCCCGGACAAGAGCTATGCCAATGAAGGAATGTGCAGTGAATCGATAATCCCCACTATCACCGAAATCATGCAACCATCCGGCAGATTGAGCGTCTGCCGGGCGCCATTGCCCTCGCGGTTGACTAACACAGTATCTCCCACACCGGCATGGGTATCATCCAGGGCAATGAAGTCACCCTCCGGTGGGTCGCCGGGCAGCGTCAGCGGCTGCACGACCAGCAAACGCCGGTGTTTGTAATGCGGGTGACTGATGGTGGTTACCACCGTGCCAACAACTTTTCCAATCGTCATTTCAGGTATATTGAACGTAGCCCTCTTTGAGGGTGTAATCGAACTCACCGTCGGGGCGCACGACCAACTCGTCCACGATGCCCACCAGGGCCAAATCTACGGGGACAAATTTATGCTCCCGAAGGGCCAACGCGGCTTCGCGCGAGCGCACCATCACACATAAATCACCCGGCCCGGCCTGCACCACATCCACAGCAACTTGCAGGGGGCCGGTCGGCTCCAACCGCCGATCAAGCGGCTCAACCACCAGCAGCTTCATGCCCGTGAGGTCGGGGTATTTGATCGAACAAATCGCGGATCCACGCACACGCCCAAACAGCATAATAACCTACCCGGTGTGGATATTCTGCAAGACACGGTTGATGATCGTATCTAGTAATTTTGGATCCACCGTGTCGCCAAGCCGCTCGATAACGGCAGCACGTACGCGCTGATGCAGGTCACTCTCCCCCGAAGGCGGGCTGGCGAGACTTTGCCCGGCGGTGGGAGGCGCTGGTACAGACGGCCTACGCACAGGGGGAGCAGCACTCGGCGAGGCCAGTTTTGCAATATAGGGACGCTCCGGCGCGGCGGGGGGGGTGTCGTGAGCGCGCACCAAATTTACCCCCAGGCGCATAGCTCTATCGCGCGCCAGGTCGGTTAGCACAATATCATCGTCCAGTTCCAGGGCAGTGACACCCTGGCGGGCCAGATCTTCGATATCGCGTTCGGTATAAAAGGTCTTCGGCATGGGATACTCCCAAGTGCAAACTATTAGACTAATTGGCGTAGATTTTCGAGTTTTTAACCTGCATTGCCATATTTATTTCTTCATCCGCGCAAATCAGCCTATATCTGCGTTCTGCATTAATATTTACTCTCAACGCCTTCAATGCTTTCTAGGGCCTGAATGGCGGCATCGCGGGCTGTTTTTGCCTCCGCCTCAGTGCCAGAGAGCCACATGCGGCCAAAGCGCCCAACCGAGCTGACATGCACAATATTAATATTGGCTTTCTTTTCGGCTTCATTGCAGGCAAAGTTAATATACGCCGCCGGGAAACACTCCACCACCAGCAGAGTCTGGCCGGGGACCAGCATTGAACCGCGCCGCCAGCGATTGAGCAATTGGGCCTGGTAAGGGTCAATATTGGTGATTAATTGCACCGAGGCCACCTGCGGGCGAATGCGGTCCTCGATATTCAAACCCAGCCGATCCAACACAATCCGCCCAGATTCGAGGACATCGGCCTGGTTCAGCGAGTGAATCTCAAACATGCCAAACTCGCGCTCGACAACCTGCGCGCCGGGCTTGGCCTCGGTAGCCTTCACAGCAATATCCACCGTGCGGAACACTTCATTGCCTGGGGCCATTTCGATATACAGCGAAGCCATGCCTTCCACCGGCAGGTCGCCCTGAGTGATCGTGCCCACAAAGGCCGCATATTGCGGCTGCATGCGATCTAAATAACAATAACAACGCAGAGAAAATTCGCTACTACTTGCCATAAAATCTTTATCCTAATCTACTTCCTGGTCGTGCATGGCAATGCCAATTGGCGTCACAAAAACTGGCTTATGCGGGACTGCGGTAGGAATACCTGTGTACGTCTCAATCACCGCAGCCATACCGGGGTAGGCACAGGTGCCGCCAACCAGGGTCAGGCGGTCAACCGGGGTTCCACAGGTCGCCACATGGCGAGTGGTAATGCTGGCAACCTTCTCCATCACTGGCCGGACTACGGGCAACAAACGCTGCTGTTCGGCAGGATTCGTCTTCAAGGCTTCGGCCTCTTCAAAGGTGATGTCGTTAGCGCCGGCTACCACCAGCGAGAAATGCGTTCCACCAGTGGCCTCATCGGCTGTGTACACCACTTCGCCGTCATGCAAAACGGCAATGCCAGTCGTACCGCCGCCCACATCCACAATGGCGCCATTTTTCAACTGTAATAGCGCATTGGCTGCGGTCGGTTCATCTACCAGGGCGGTGCAATGCAAGTTGGCCGCTTCGAGCACATTGACCACAGCCCGCACTTCAGCCTGAGGCACGCCCGGCGGATACCCGCTGGCCGCGTGGGTCAGTTCGCGTCCCAACCGGCCTTCGACGCGGGCTTTCATCTCTCGCAGTCGGTCTACCGCACCGATGAAGTCAACGACCAAGCCATCCCGCACAACCTGAGCGAACTGATATTCACCCGCCAGGGGGCGGTCATGCTCATCGAGCACAACCAAGACCAGATAAGCCGTGCCAAGATCTACACCGACATGCAGCGGCCCATCGGGAACCGCATCGAGCGCTGGCGGCTGCGGATCGGGGATCCAGCGGATGACTTGTTCGGCAAGGTCCAGTGTGCGGACAACCTCAGCGCTGGTGAGACGCTCCTGCGACTTTATTTGTCGCCCTCGTCAGTGCGACCGCCAAAGCCACCCTTGCTGCTTTGCGGCAAAATCATCTCGACGTTTTCATGCGGGCGCGGGATGACATGTACCGAAACCAGTTCGCCAACGCGCTTGGCTGCCGCAGCCCCGGCATCGGTAGCCGCTTTGACCGCACCGACGTCGCCGCGCACCATCACGGTGACATAGCCGCCGCCAACATATTCCGAACCGATCAAGACAACATTGGCCGCCTTGACCATGGCATCGGCAGCTTCAACTGCGCCGATTAAGCCGCGGGATTCAACCATACCCAGAGCGATGAATGCAGGATCTTGTGCCATAACTTTACTCCTAACAACGATATATTTGTATTGCAACTACTCAAGAAAACAACCCGAAATAGGGGCGCATACCCGAGCAGCTACCTTTGGTTTAGAACTTCTCGAACAACGTCTCTCACAATTGCTTCAAGCTCCGCCGGGGGCGGGCCATAGACCGGCCCAGCAGGAACCGTGCTGGAGCGAAAAGCTTCAGCGGGCGGACGTGAGGTTTCGTAGGCAATTCGCTTGATGTTATACAAATGATGCACGGTGACATTGTCGCCGGTAATCGCGCCGCCAATACCGCCAGGGCCTAAGGTCAGCGAGGGCATCATATCCGTCGTCATGCCGATCATCCCCAGCGTGCCCATGGTGTTGACGCCAATGCGGAAGACGGGCTTCTCCAATCCAAAAGCCATGATAGGTTTCTCATCGGTAGCGTGGATAATTAAGCTGTGCCCCGTGCCGCCAAATTTTATCAATTCAATACTGCGATCACAACCGGCTTCCCAGCCATTGGCTTCGTACCAGCCCAGCACCGTCGTCAGCTTCTCACGCGAGAGCGGCTCGTCGCGGCCTACTTTGTCCAGGGCTGCCACCAAAATGCGTGCCTGACCGGGGACACGGATCCCCGCCAGGGCGGCGATATACTGCGGGGACTTGCCCACCGCGGCTACGTTCATGCTCCCATCGGGATGGAAGAGCGCCCGGCGCAGGGCTTCGGTTTGCACTTCATCGACAAAGTAGGCCCCCTCACTCTGCATCAACTGCTTCAAACGGGCGGCTATCGGACGGTCGGCAACTACGGCTTGCTCGGTGGCACAAATCACGGAATGATCGAAGGCTTTGCTGCCAACAATGTATCTGGCCGCTTTTTCCAGATCGGCGCTGCGGTCGACATAAACAGGCACATTGCCAGGGCCAACACCGTAGGCCGGTTTTCCTTGCGAGTGAGCCGCCCGTACCATTGGGGTGCCGCCCGTGGCCAGGATAACCGCCGTGCGTTTGTGCGACATCAATTCACCGGTGCCTGCCAGGCTGATCTGCGTTAGGCAGCCGATTAACCCTGAGGGCGCGCCAGCGTTGACGGCGGCGTCGTTCATCAACTTAGCGGTGGCGCTGGTGCAGTTAACGGCTGAAGGATGCGGCGCAATGATAATGCCGTTGCGCGCTTTGAGCGCCATCAACACTTTGTTCATTGTTGTCGAGGTAGGGTTGGTGCTGGGAATCAACGCAGCCACAACGCCCATCGGCCAGGCTACCTCGATGATGCCATTTTCTTTGGAGCCGCGAATGATCCCCACCGTTTTGACATCGCGAATACTCTCCCAAACATATTTTGAAGCAAACTCATTTTTGAGTTTTTTATGCTCAGGCACACCAAAGCCGGTTTCCTCGGCAGCCATGCGCCCCAGGCGTTCGGCGCCCAGACAGGCAGCCTCGGCCATGGCTTCGCAGACGCGGTCTACTTGTTCTTGCGTAGCCGTAGCCCAAATCTGCTGGGACTGGTGGGCCTGCTCGACCAATGAGCGGGCTTCCTGAATGGAGCGTAAATCTTTGTCGGTCTGATTCATTTCATTTTTTGCCAGCGTTGGCTGTCTGGTAAACAAATTTCATTCAGACAGCAAGCTGTCCGATTCCAAAGTCTCAGGGTTCTTTTTGGTAAGATACTTTGCCTTCTACAACCATGTGGTCAATCACCGCCATGATGACGGCGTCCACCGGGCTATTGCGGGTGATGTCGGTTTGCCGCCCGCTGGAACCATGCGCAGTCAGTACCACATCGCCAACCCCGGCATCGAGGGTATCTACAGCAACATAGGGCTTGCCGTGGGCAACTCCGGCCTCATCTACTTGACGTAAGATCAGCAGTTTGCGGCCTTCTAACATCTCATCCTTGATGGTTGAAATTGTGGTTCCAATAACTTTTGCGATTTGCATAGGTGTCTTATCCAGACGCTGAGTTCCACAGATACTCGTAGATTTTTGTACTTCTCTTGAAATCCATCTATATCTACCTGCATCCCAATTATGTTTTGCGAAAAACCACTTCACCATCCACGGCCAGATGATCGATCACCGCCATGATGACCGCATCCACCGGGCAGTCTTTGGTCTGGAAGGTCTGGCGGGCCGAAGAGCCGTGCCCGGTCAGCACCAGATCGCCCACTCCGGCATCCACCAGGTCGATGGCAACATAGGCTTTGCCCAGAATTTCACCGCGCTGATCGGTCTGTTTGCAGATCAACAATTTGCTGCCGCCGATGCGGTCATTTTTGATCGTTGAAATGGTTTCGCCTACAACACGGGCTATCAGCATCAGTTTTTTTTCCTGCAGGCCAGATCGACCATCTGTCCCGCGCCTTGCTCAATAGGCTTTCTCGGCAACCAGGGCCGCTTCAGCAGTCACAGTCCCGGCAGCTTCGCGTTCACCTTGCACAATCTTTACGCCGGCGCTGGCCCCAATGCGAGTAGCGCCAGCCTGCACCATATTCTTGGCGTCTTCATAGGTGCGCACACCGCCGGAGGCCTTCACCCCGATTTCGGGGCCGACCACGCGGCGCATCAGGGCAATATCTTCTACGGTGGCGCCGCCGCCTGAAAAGCCGGTGGAGGTCTTCACAAAATCGGCCCCAGCTTCTTTCGAGAGCAGGCAGGCGGTCACTTTTTCGTCATGGTCGAGCAGGGCTGTCTCAATAATTACTTTAACTATTGCACCAGCAGCATGGGCAATACGCACCACGCCGTTAATGTCTTGGGCTACCAAATCATAGTCTTTGGCTTTCAGCGCGCCAACGTTGATGACCATATCAATTTCAGTGGCGCCTTCGCGGATAGCGGTTTCGGTTTCGTACACTTTCACCGCCGTAGCGCTGGCCCCCAGGGGGAAACCAATCACCGTGCAAACTTTCACCGGGCTGCCGCGCAGCAATTCAGCGCACAACTTGACATGGGTAGGGTTAACGCATACCGAGGCAAACTCAAATTTGCGCGCTTCATAGCACAATTGCGCAATTTGATCGTGAGTGGCATCGGGTTTCAACAAGGTGTGATCAACCAGATGTCCCATATTGGGATCATCGGGAACACCCCCGAGGGTGGAGGTCACCCGCCCGGCCCCGGCACTCACCACCCGGCCAATACGGTCAAAGCAGGTGCGCACACAAATTCCTTCGGCGCACTTCTCGCTGCAATGATCCCCATCCGGGTGCGCGTCCAGATGCTCCTGCTCGGATAAGGCGATCAACACCTCACGGGTGACAACTTCAACTAATTTTTCAACAAATTCAACTTCTGGTGACATATTTCTTTCTCTCAGGTGCGGCGCACATTATCAGGTATTTCAGTCCGATGTATCGGATGCAAAGTGCGTTGCGCCTAATGGGTTACGTTTTTTCAATCGCCCTAATTTTATCTACGCGGCGGGCATGGCGTCCCCCGCCAAAGGCAGTTTGCAGCCAGCTATCAACAATCTGACGGGCCAGGTTTGGGCCGATCAGCCCGGCGCCCAGGGTCAGCACATTGGCATTGTTATGCTCGCGGCTGTTAACAGCAGTAGCGTGATCGTAGCACATGGCCGCCCGAACACCGTTCACTTTGTTGGCCGCCATGCAGCTACCGATACCAGCGCCGTCGATGACGATGCCGCGCCAGGCTTCGCCGCTGGCGACCATTTTGGCAACCGCGTAGGCAAAGTCGGGATAATCGACCGCCTCGGCGCTATAGGTGCCGCAGTCTTCCAGGCGATAGCCTTGCCTTTGAAGGTACGCTATGAGCGATTCTTTCAAGGGGAAACCGCCGTGATCGGCGCCAATGGCCACAATTTGCCCGGCAGGTGCAACAACCTCCGCCGCGGGTTTCGGGGAAACTTGCGGAGGCAGGGCCGGGCTGGCAGCCGGAGCCGAAGCGGGGGACCTGTCCCCCGACATTGCCCGACGCACAATCCGCTGCACAATCTCGTTTAGTTCAGTTTCCGAAGGAATGCTCATCATTCTGTGTGTGATCAGAACTGCCCAACTTGCACGAGGCCGAAGTTCTAGATCATTAGCCTAGAGGCGCGCTTCTGTTTCCATTGAAACCGGGAGCCTGCGAAAGGCAGACTCATCCGGGGCGGCCTGCAAATGCAGATCGGTGAAAAAGCGGAAACGGTCGCCGCGCAACTCCGAGTCAACATACTCAATCACCTGCCCAGAGGTCAGGCACGTTTCCCGGTGGAACATCAGCACCACTGCCGGGGTTGCCAGTTCTAGCAGGCGGGCGACATCCGGGGTCGCCAGCCCGGCTTCGATGACCTGCTGGGCATGATCGGGGCTTTTATCATACACTTCGGCGAGTACCTGATACAACGAAACCTCGCCAAAATTATATTTCAAAATACCGGGGCACAAGGCGTGCGGCAGGTACGAGCGCTCAATTGCCACGGGTTCGCCATCCATCAGGCGAACGCGGTATAGAAAGACCACATCAGCACCCAATTGAATTTGCAAACGCCGCGCTAGAAATGGATCGGCAGCGATCAACTCGGCGGCCAGCACCCGGCTGGTGACTTGCTTTTCGTGCAGTTGCATCTCGCTGGTAAAACCAAACAAAAAGCGTGCCGTTTTATCCAGCCGTTGCTCAGAAACAAAAGTGCCCACACCAGGAATAGTATTCAACACGCCGGCGTTGACCAACTCGCTCAAAGCTCGCCGCACGGTGTTACGCCCAACCGAGTGAATCTGACATAGCTCATGCTCAGAGGGGATGCGGTCATTGACGTTCAATCGCCCATCATCAATTTGCTGCATGATCGATCCGGCGACGACCTTATAGAGGGGTTTGGCTTGTTTTTCTTCGTCCACGGTCAACTCAAGGCTCCGGCTTGTTCCTACATGTACCTACAAGTCGGGCACATTATAGCATTTTCTGCATTGGGGAGTCAAGCCGCGTGACGCGCGGCTTTGGGTATCTTATCATCGAACTACACGAGTTTTACGAGTATTTCCCCACTTCTCACGCATTCAGGCATTCCGTTTAGGCCCTGCCCGAGATTATGGTTCTTCTCGCCGCCCTCTCAAGATAATGCGGATGGGCGTCCCAAAAAATGGGTAAACCTCGCGAATGCGGTTTTCGATATAACGCACATAGGTGAAATGCGCCAGCTCCGGATCATTGACATGCAACACAAAGGTCGGAGGATCATTGCCCGCCTGTGAAGCATAGTAAATTTTCAAGTGCTTTCCCGCTTTCGAGGGGGTAGGGTGGCGATCCACAGCTTCGCGGATCAGGCGATTCAGCCTCCCGGTGGAAATGCGCGCCAGACGCTCTTCTTGCACCTGTAAAGCGGTGGACAAAATCTGATGCACGCGCTGGCCCGACTTCGCCGAGACAAACAGGACGGGAACATAATCTAGAAAATTTAACTCGTTGCGCACATGCCAGGTGTAATCGTCTATGGTGTGGGTATCTTTGGGAATGGCATCCCATTTGTTAACAATGACAACTACGCTCTTCCATTCTTTAAGCACATATCCGGCAATATGGGCGTCTTGGGAGGTAACGCCCTGGGTTGCATCAATCATCAACAGGGCCACATCGGAGCGGCGAATGGCCTGAATCGAGCGGATGACGCTGTATTTTTCTACACCAGGGTCAATCTTGCCGCGGCGGCGGATGCCAGCCGTATCGATCAAGGTAATCGCGGTTTCATGATATGTCAGACGCGTGTCAATCGCGTCGCGGGTTGTTCCGGCAATGGGGCTGACAATGGCGCGCTCAGATCCTACCAGACGGTTAAGCAGCGTAGATTTACCAACATTGGGTTTGCCGACAATCGAAATTTTGATTGAATCGTCTTCTTCTTGCTCATCCACCCAAGATTTGAAGCTATTCACCAGCGCGTCCAGCAAATCGCCGGTCCCCTTCCCATGCATGGCCGAAATTGGATGCGGATCACCCATCCCCAACTCGTAAAATTGAAAAGCGTCATCGCGGTTGGCCTGACTCTCGCATTTATTAACCACCAGTAAAATGGGCGGCCAGGGTTGGCCCTCACGTTCGTGCTGGTTGCGGCGTAAAATCTGGGCAATCTCCTGATCGGCGGGGGTGACACCGCTATGAACATCGGTGATGAATAGAATGGCATCGGCCTCTTGAATGGCAATCTCAGCTTGAGAGCGAATATCTTGGATAAATTCTGCCGAGCCAATCGAGAGCGGGGCAACTTGCTTGCCCGCGCTGACCTGGGTAGGATCGATGCCCCCGGTGTCAATGATATCGAAAAGATACCCCGCCCAATCGGCCTCAGCCATCAGGCGATCGCGCGTCGTGCCGGGAATATCATCCACAACCGCCAGGCGTGCTTGCGCAAGCCGGTTGAACAGCGTGCTTTTACCTACATTGGGACGCCCAACCAGGGCGACGACGGGTTTTGTCATTTTTTTGCGAAATCCTCGTTAGCTATCCAAAAATTCATCTTAAGAATGGCCTTCCTAAGCGATGTGTGATTTTTGGGATAGTTTTTTAGAGAGGGTCAACCAGTGCGGTGCAGATCAGGGTTGTGGCGTCAGGGTTCCTTCCCCAATGGCGGAGATCTCAACTTCGAGTGTTCCCGGTGTGATCGCATCGGCTTGAATCCGTTCGGGGAGAATGATCACCTGAGGGGTAAGCTGGTGAATGCCTTTTTCGAGGCCGGTCAAATCTAAGACCACTCGTACATCGGTTTCGGTAAGTGCATCCAGCACGGGGAGCGGCCCAAATAGAATCACATCTACCGTTTCGGGAGATACCCGAGCCTGATATTCCGGCAACATTCCAATGGTTTCTACCACACGGATGATCTTGAGGTTTCCATCCATGGCCGCGATCCCCACCTGCACAAGCACATTGGAATCGCCAATCACCGAAACACCTTCGGATAAATCGAGTGCCAGGCTGGTTTCAATATCATCCACCGCTCCGGTCAGCTCAATCGGGGCGGTCTCCACGTACCCGGGCAATTGATCTACCAGCGCAGGGTCAGCAGAAAAGACCATTACATTGGGCGGAGAAACCGAAATGCTCGTTTGGCGATAACCGTCGGCTACTTGCCCGGCAGTGACTACTTTGACCACCATATTTCGGTAGCCGCCCCGCAGGGTAATCGTCTGAATAACGTTAATTTCGTTTGGGGTCAGAGTAACGCCTGTTACCAGGCTGCCTTCTTCGTCTTCTGCCACCAACTTTATGGCGCGCTCAATCGTCTCATCGGCCCCGCTTATATCCAGAACGGCTTTGACCGTGGCGACCCGCCCTACTTGAGAGGCGCGCCCTGAGACCACCACCTGGTCGTGGCTCCAATTGGGTACGCTGGCCTGATACCCCAAGTCGGGGTCACCCTGGACATCTGTCTGAATAGGTACTATCTGGGAAATCAATTCTTCCAGGGTAACATCAATAGTCGGCGGATCAATTTCGGTAACGCGTACCGGGCGGTACTCTGCTGCAATTTGGTACTGCAACGGAACCGTGTGGCTGCCGGGCGGTAATGCGGTAAGATCGAACCAGGCTTGCAGGCTGCCGGTCTCTTTTGTAATTTGATCGAGAATGCTGCGCGGGGCAAATAGAGTCAGGCTCAGGCGTTCGGGAATCGGGCTGGTAATTTCATGATTGGAAGCCAGGCCGATAATTTCTACGGGGATCAGATAGATTTGCTGCTGGTTGGGGTCGGCAGATGTCACAGCAGACACCCACACAATGACCGCCAAAATGAAAGCCAGCAAGAGCGCGCCGACATTTCGGCCCATCCAGTGCAAAAATCGGCGGGTCATGGGCGGCCCTCCCAGCGACGTGAAGCCAATTCGGGGAAAACACTTTCGGCCAGCGCCACTAATAAATTGCGCGATTTCGGTGGCTGGAAGAAAGTCAACAAGATAGATTTCAGCCGTTCAGCGGTTAAATTGCTAATCATGCGCCCGCGGTGGGTGATCGAAATGGTGCCTGTTTCTTCGGATACGACGACCGCAACAGCATCGCCGACCTCCGATGTCCCTAATGCAGCACGGTGCCGAAGGCCCATCTTGCGCTCAGGGGTGGTGATGAGGCTGCCGCTGGTAGAGAGTGGCATCACACACGAAGCAGCCAGAGCCGTATCGTCCTTGATAATGACCGCACCATCATGCAACGGGGTATTGGGATAGAAAATTTGCAGCAGCAACTCGGCTGTGGCATGGGCGTTGAGCGCCACCCCAGTCAGCACGTATTCCTGAAGGCTATCGGAGCGTTGCAAGACAATCAGCGCGCCATGCTTGCGGTCTGCCAGGCGGATAACGGCGCTGACAATTTCATCGATCGTGTTGCCGTTTTCTCTGGCGCCCGATGCCATCAACGCGCCTGTATGTCCCAGGCGCTCTAAAGCACGCCGGATTTCCGGCGCAAAAATAACCGGGATAGCTACCAACAGTGCAGGCAAGGTATTGCCTACCAGCCAAGAAAAAGCGGGCAGCACTTCCAGGCTGGTCAAGATGCCTAATACCGCGATAAGGATCAACCCACCGCGCAAGAGTACAATTGCTTGTGTATCTCGCAACAGAAGCAAGATTACAAAAAAAATGGCCGTGACCAATATAATATCGATAACCCCGAACCAATCAAGGCGTTCAAAAATAAAGATAATGTAGTCCATCACACCGGACGCAATACCCGATCTTTACGTAATTGCTTGAAATATAATACTGTTCCCGGCGGCATTGATTCTACCGCCGCATCCTGCCAGGCGCGCACGCTAAGGTCTTTGACGGTACGCGCTGCGTAGCCTAATTTTTCCCAGACTTCCTGATGCCGGGCAATTTCGGGAGATAAGAATAACAGCGCCGCTTCACACAACAACTCTTGAGAAGCCGTTTCGGTTTCCTCAACCATTGCTTGAACAGCATTCGGGAGGTCGAGCTCTGGATCAATAATCACTGTATCTACCCGTGCCACCAGGTTTTCGACCTGCCACCCCAAAAGCCCAATGATTTTGGCTTCCGACTTTAATATTAGGAAAGCCTTCTCACCAAATTCTGCCATTACGTCCGCCCGCGTCAATTGCGCGCCACCAGTGCGCATCGTGTTCATAAATTCGGCAATCTCTTGTGCATCTCCTGGCGCTGCACGCTGAACCGTCAAAGCGCCCGCATCCACGGGCTTCACAACCATTGGCTCAATCTTGGCCGGAACCGTGCGCTGCCAGGCCTCTAGCACTTCCTGCCAGGTTTTTTCGAATGAGCCGTCGTTTCGAATAACAACTTGGGCGGCGTTTTGTTTCTCTGCCTGAGGGTTTTGAGCCTTGATGCGACCCTGGGCCTCATCTTGCGAAAGGTTGCGCCGTTGAACCAGGCGGGCAATCTGAGTCTTAGGTGTCGCGTCGGTCACCCAAATAGTGTCGCAATAGGATCGCAACTCGCCCTCCAGCAGCTTGATGGCTTCGATGACAATAACTTGAGGCTTGGCGCGCCGCACTAAAACATCGGCAGCCTCGCGCACCAAGGGGTGAACAATCGCTTCGAGCGAGGCCATCGCCTGAGGGTTTGGGAAAACAATGCCCCCCAGTTTGGCACGGTCAATTTGCCCATCTGGGCTGAGAATGAACTTCCCAAACGTATCGACCACCGGCTGATAGCCTGGAGCGCCTTTCATGATGGCACGATGACTCAATGCATCCGCATCGATACCGTAAGCGCCAAGATGTTCTAACATTTTTCGAACAACGCTCTTCCCCGTGGCAATATTTCCGGTAAGCCCAATCACATACTTATCTGGCCATCTAGCGCTCATACGAACTCCTTTACAGCAATGAAGCCTCATTTCATTGCTTTTCGTAACTACTCAGGCAAAGGCCTGCGTCGTGTGGGGATCGGCAGCTACGATTTTTCTCAATCACAACCATTTTAGCCGGGGGAGAGCAGAATGTCAAAGGAGATGGGCCGAAAAAGAAATATTTACCCCCACCCCTGGCCCTTCCGGCGGGAAAGGGGGGATGGGGAAAGTAAAAAAAACGACCCCGAATATGAAATTCGGGGTTTCTCATGTTTCTTTATCGGAAATCAGACCCTCACTCCAAAAATTGCTCTGCGTAATGGCAAGCAACCTGATGGTCTGGCCTCAATTGCCGCAATTCAGGTTCATCGGTGACGCAACTCTCTTGCGCAAAGGGGCAGCGCGGGTGAAAGCGGCAGCCCGAAGGGGGATTCAACGGGCTGGGAACATCCCCCTCGAGGATAATACGCTCGCGTTTGATAGATGGGTCAGGGATGGGGATCGCCGACATCAACGCCTGCGTATATGGGTGCAAGGGCTTGCTGAAGAGGTCATCCCGCGATGCCATTTCGGCTACTTTGCCCAAATACATCACCGCCACACGGTCGGAGATGTGCTCCACAACGGCCAGGTTATGGGCCACAAAGAGGTACGTCAGGCCAAATTCTTTTTGCAACTCGCGCAATAGGTTAAGAACTTGCGCCTGAATAGAAACATCTAATGCCGAAACAGGCTCATCCAGCACAATGAATTCGGGCCGTAACGTAAGGGCACGCGCAATGCCAATGCGTTGACGCTGCCCCCCCGAAAACTCATGCGGATAACGGTTGGCGTGGTACTCTTCCAGGCCAACCCGTTTGAGCATTTCCATCACCAATTCGACGCGCCGACTGCCATTGCCAATGCCGTGAATCTTCAAGCCTTCGGCGACCGATTCGCCAATCGGCAAGCGCGGGTCAAGCGAGGCGTATGGGTCTTGGAAAACGATCTGCATTTTGCGGCGCATTTCTTTGAGGTCCTTGCCCCGCAACTGAAAAACATCCACGCCATCGAAGATCACCGACCCACTAGTCGGCGGTGTCAAACGCAGCAGAGTGTGTCCGGCGGTGGTTTTTCCACACCCCGACTCGCCGACCAGGCCAAGCGTTTCACCTTTTTTGATCGAAAAGCTGATGTTATCCACCGCTTTAACCCAGGCGACCACCCGCCGAAAAACACCCCCGCGCACGGGATAATATTTAACCAGGTTTTTAACCTGGATTATTTCTTTATTTTCATTCGCTGTGAATTCTGTCATGTTCATCACTCAGGATTTCAGAGGCGCTTTGTGGTCGTTGTAATCTTGATATAACCAACACCGCACGGTATGCCCAGGGCGCACTTCAGCCAACTCGGGTTCTTCTTCGGTGCAAATCGCCAAATCATGATCCAGGCGCGCCTGGCAACGCGAGGCAAACCGGCAGCCGGGCGGCAACCCGATCAGATTAGGCACATTCCCAGGGATGACGGCCAACTCATCTTTTACTTGCCCCAACACCGGCACCGATGCGATCAACCCCTGGGTATAGGGATGATCGGGATCTTTGAATAAGGTATGCACATCGGTTTGTTCGACGATCCGCCCGGCATACATCACCGCCACACGATCGGCCATTTCGGCGATTAACCCCAGGTCGTGAGTAATCAAAATTACTGAGGTGCCCATCTGATTACGCAGATCCAACATCAAATCGAGAATTTGTGCCTGGATGGTGACGTCTAACGCAGTGGTGGGTTCATCGGCGATCAGCAGCTTGGGCTTGAGCGCCAATGCCATAGCAATCATCACGCGCTGCGCCTGTCCCCCCGACATTTCGTGAGGGTAGGCGTGCGCCTTGCTCTCGGCATCAGCGATGCCCACCAGTTTGAGCAGTTGAACGGCGTTTTCCCAGGCTTTTTCTTTTGAGATTTTCTTGTCGTGGATATGGAAAACTTCAGCGATTTGCTTTCCCACAGTGAAAACCGGGTTGAGACTGCTTTGCGGCTGCTGAAAAATCATCGAGATGCGGTTGCCGCGCATATCGACCATTTCCGCATCCGACAGTGTCAGAAGATCGCGGCCTTCGAAGTAAATTTCCCCATCCACGGTTCTGCCGGGGTCATCGACCAGGCGCAATATCGAAAATGAAGTCACGCTCTTTCCACAACCTGATTCGCCCACTAGCCCAAGAATTTCGCCAGACTGCACTTCGAAATCCACGCCATCTACGGCTTGCACCACACCATCTTCGGTGAAGAAGTAGGTCTTCAAGTCTCGGACTTTCAGCAGAGGTTGATTGTTGTTTTCAGTCACGTTGTCCTCCGTCCGATTATTGCTTCAAGCGCGGGTCGATGGCATCGCGCAGGCCATCCCCCAACAAATTGAACGATAAAACCGTTATCATGATCGCCAGCCCGGGGAAGAAAACCAAGTGAGGCGCGGTAAAAACCTGATTGCGCTCCGACCCAAGCATGGTGCCCCATTCCGCGGTGGGGGGTTGGGCACCCAGACCCAAAAAGGAGAGTGCCGCGGCTTCAAGGATAGCCCCTGCGATCCCCAATGTACCCTGCACAATCAAGGGCGGAATGGCGTTGGGCAAAATGCGCCGAAATAAAATATGAAACTGACTACCGCCCAAGGCCCGCGACGCCGAAACATATTCCTGCTCTTTTACTGAAAGCACACTAGCGCGCACCACCCTGGCGTAAACGGGTATGGTTACAATGGCGATAGCCAGTAATGCATTTTGCAAGCCGCGCCCAATCACCGAGACAATGGCAATCGCCAACAATAATGAAGGAAAGGCCAATAAAACATCCATCGAGCGCATGATGATATTATCGACCCATCCGCCAAGAAAACCACCCACAGCGCCCAGCAATGTACCAACAACAATAGCAAAACCCACCGTGCCAAATCCAACAAATAAAGATACCCGCGTGCCGTAAATCACCCGGCTGAAGACATCGCGCACATTGCCATCAATCCCTAATATATGCTGCGGCTGATCTTCAGGGCATCCCAGAAGGTGAATACAAGGGGACTGGCGTTTTGAAACATCTTCTTTGCCAATCAACACTTCTTCGGGATCATAGGGGGCAATAACCGGGGCAAAAATAGCCACCAGGATAAGAAAGATCAAAATCGTTCCACCAATAATAGCGGAGCGTTGGCGGAAAATCCGCCTCATTGTCAAGCGCGCCAGGCTGTTCGAACGGTAGTCGCTTCGATTTTCAGACGCAGTTATTTCAATATTAGCTGCCATGAATACCTCAATCTAAGTTGATGCGCGGATCAATGAATACATATGAGAGATCCACCAACAGGTTTACGACGACATAACCAACCGCGATGACAACAGTAAAGGCCTGAACGATCGGGAAGTCGCGCGCGGTAATCGCCTCGAAGAGCATACGCCCCACACCGGCCAGGCTGAAGATCGACTCGGTCAATACCGCGCCTGCAAAGAGCGTTCCCACTTGCAAACCAATGATCGTGGCAATGGGTAACAAGGCATTGCGAAAGGCGTGTTTCAAGATCACAAAGCGTTCAATAAGACCTTTCGCCCGCGCTGTGCGAATATAATCCTGGCGCAACACTTCCAGCATGCTCGAACGCGTCATACGCGCGATAATCGAAAGCGGGATCGTACTCAAGGCAACCGAGGGGAGAATGAGATGCTTGACAGCATCCCCCAGGATCACCCAATCACCGGTAATGATGGAGTTGAAAATAATCATATTCGAGAAAAAGTCGGCCAACTGATACCCAAATGTCCCTTCTGCTAAATTCCAGCCAAAGGCTTCATAGAAAGGAATGGAATAAAGCCCTGCCGTAAGCCGCCCAGAGGGAGGCAGCCAAAAGGGGGTGTCCTTGAGTAGCAGCGCAAAAGCATAAGCCAGCATTAATCCCAACCAATAGACCGGCATCGAAACCCCGGTATTGGCAAAGATCATTGTAATCACATCAATGGCAGAATTCCTGCGCACAGCTGAAATCACCCCCAAGGGAATACCGACCATAATCGCAATGAACAACGCGATCACACCCAGCTCGATAGTCGTTGGCAATCGCTCGATTAAAATTTGGGTTACAGGGCGGCTGAAACGGATTGATTTGCCAAAATCGCCGCTCGCAATTTCTTGCATATATATCCAAAATTGCACGGGAATCGGCTTATCCAGGCCATGTTCGCGGGTGAATCGTTCGCATACTTCTGCGGAGGCCTTCTCACCTAACATGGCTTTGCACGGATCACCAGGGATCGAACGCGCCAAGACAAAGGTCACCAGGAGGATACCGAATATCACCGGTATCGATAACAAGAGGCGTCGAATTGTGTACTGAGTCATAAGTTTCGTGGTGCAGCAATATTCTACTTTTTCGGAAAGAACCCGAAATTTAGGGGTGCGGGCAGGGCAAAATCCTTGTCCGCACCCCTAAATTTCAGCCATCTTGTTGACATTCAACACTGCTAAGGTCGATAGACATAAGAGTTACGCACTTGCGAGAGGAAAGCCCGAAAAATAGGGGTGTGTGGGGCGC
>CAYFMI010000065.1:0-23255 GCA_964344175.1 uncultured Anaerolineales bacterium | reverse complement strand
TGATCACAACCATGTTGCACGATCCTTCTATTTTTGAAAAGGTTCAATTACTTCCCTGTGTACTTCTTTACCACCAAGACGGCATTATGGCCCCCAAAACCAAAGGCGTTACTGATGGCAACATCAACTTGTGTTTCACGCGCCTGATTAGGGATGTAATCTAAATCGCAATCCGGATCGGGAGTCTGGTAATGGATCGTTGGAGGCAGCACATCCTCAGCGACGGCGCGAACACAAAAGAGCGCTTCTAAAGCACCCGTTGCACCCATCATATGCCCGGTCATCGACTTGGTGGATGACACGGGGATATTATACGCCATATCCCCAAAAGCTGCCTTAATTGCACGAGTTTCTGCGGCGTCATTGAGGGGTGTAGCTGTGCCGTGAGCATTGATATAGCTTACCTGGTCGGGGTTGACCCCGGCATTCTCTAACGCCAGGAGCATAGCCTTTGTGCCGCCAGCGCCATCTTCGGCAGGGGCAGTGATATGATGCGCATCGGCGGTGCCGGCGTAGCCAGCCAGCTCAGCATAGATTTGCGCACCACGCGCGCGCGCATGAGCTTCGCGTTCTAAAATGATCACCGCAGCACCCTCGCCCATTACCAAGCCGTCACGATCTTTGTCGAACGGTTGCGGCATGGCCTCACCCAATCCGCGCCGAGACATAGCCCCCAAGCGATCGAAGGCTCCCACCCCAACGGGAACAATTGTCGCTTCACTCGCTCCGGCAATAGCGACATCGATCATCCCTAATTTCAACATCATCAAGGCCACACCAATGCCATCAGCCCCGGAAGCACAAGCCGAAGCCACCGAGAAAGCCGGTCCCTGACAGCCATAATCGATCCCAACCAACCCAGCGCCACCGTTGGGCATCAGCATGGGAATAAGAAAAGGACTGACTCGTCGAGGGCCGGATTCGAGCAAGGTGACGACACCATCTTCGAGTGATTGCAATCCACCAATCGCGGAGGAGAGCATAACGCCCACCCGGCCTGCGTTGGCCTCATTCACTTCCAGGCCAGAATGCTCGATAGCCTCTTTTGCCGCGGCGACAGCAAATTGCTCAAAACGGTCACGCCGGCGCGCGTCGCGGGAACTCATGAAATCACCAGGATCAAAGTCCTTAACTTCACAGGCTACTTTGATCAAGAAGTCAGATGTATCAAAGTGCGTTATCGGCCCTAGACCCGATACCCCCTCGAGGGCATTCTGCCAACTTTCGGCTGCGGAAAGCCCTAAAGGGGTGATAGCCCCCATCCCCGTTACCACAACACGTTCGCTCATATGAAAAACCTCCATAAATAACCCGATAAAATAATTTCTTTTGGTATTACGCGTTTTCAAAAGGGGCAACCTCATCCCTTTGCGTAATCCTTTGAAAAGATGGTTAGCTGTACTATAAAACCCCCGTAGTGTTAGCTGGTCGCGCTCGGTCAGAGCGCCAATAGAACGAATCCAAGAACGATGCTACATGCTCCCAAAAATTTGGGCCAGGTTATTTGCTCGCCTAAGAAGAGCGCCGCAAAAATCAGGACAAAAAGTGGCGGTGTATCGCTGACGACTTTTACAGCAGCGGGATTCCCTAATTCTAATGCGGATAATAACAACATCCACTGAGCAATGACAAAGCCAGCCCGCACCATCACCAACCCCATGCGGAGCGGTGTGATCCACCCCAGCTTTGGCCGTGTAGCTACGAACATCATCCCTGAAATGACCCCCGCTCTCAAGAAGTAGTAGCTGAAGGCATTGACAACAGGCATGTTGAGTATTTGCTTAATGAGATACACATTGAATCCAAAGACCAGCGATGCCAAAGTTGGAATCAAGATGCTTTTTAGTGAATTATTTGACAGGGGGAAAAATTTCTGTGAAGCGCGGGTTTCTCTCAAAGGGGGTGAGAAGAGTACGAACACCCCATTGAGAATCAATATGCCAGAGAAGATCACCAGCACAGCCAGTATTTCTTTCAGCCCTATACTCTCGCCATTTGACCCAAATAGGGGGAGAAGCAACAGCGTGAATAGCGGAGAAAGGGACAAATAGAGACTGGCGGTGACAGCATCGGTGATTTCGAAAGATTTAAAATACAGGTAATTGGCAATCCCATCCAGCATTATTGCCGCAAACATCAATATCACCCCCCATAAGGAGACTTGAAGCACAAAGAAAGAAGGTGCGAATGGAATCAGCAGGATAAAAATGACGGCGAAATTCACCCCAATATATTCGCGTGTACTGGTAAACCGCATTAAGGTTTTTGCCAACACATTGGATACTGCGCCAAATAGGGCCGAAAATAACCCAATGAAAATCGGTGACACCGTCCAAGTATACCCCTGTGCCGCCTAATTTTGGAGATATGCAGCCGAACAGATCAACTACTCACCGGGCTTCGGTGTGTACTCTCCCTCAATCCAGGTCTCACCCGCAGGGCCAACTTCCTTCTTCCAGACCGGCACAATCTCTTTCAGGCGGTCAATGCCATAACGCGCTGCTTCGAAGACACCGGTATCGCGATGTGCGGCGGTGCAGGCGATCATGACAGTGGGGGTCATCGGATAGAGACGGCCAATGCGCTGCACAATGGCAATACCTTCCACGCTGGGCCAGCGCGTCCGAATTTCTTCGGCGACCTGCCCCATTTTGACTTCGGCCATAGGGATGTAGGCCTCGTATTCTAAATACTCGGTTTGGGGCGGCAGGCCGTCACGTTGGGTTGCCCCACGTACCATGCCGGAAAAAAAGCAGGCCGCGCCGGTGGAAGGTAACGTGATCTGCGCCAATAGCACATTCAGATCAAGTTCGTCTTCAGTGATCGAAAAAAGGGTGGGGAGGTCTGATCGGTTCATGGTTTGGAAAGTTGAGATTTATCTGGGATTTAACCACCGCTGACATGCGGGAACATAGCAATCTCGGCTCCGGCGGGGATCTCGCTTTCTTCGAAAGCGTAATCGCGATTAATGGAGACTAATGTCACTTCGATAGCTTCAGCAGCATTGGGGTATCGTTCCGCTAAGACGGCTTTCAGGCCCCGAATATCGGTCCCTGCTGGAATATCCAGGGTGATTTTGCGCTCACCAATATGGTCGCGCATTGTTGCAAAAAACAATACGGTTATTTGATTCATGGGTTCATTCGTTCGTAGGTTAGCTGGTTTAGTCGTGCATCTGATCAAGCACAACATCACCGCTTTGACCGCCGCGTTTCTCGATCAGGCGGATATTTTGGATCTGCATGGTCTTTTCGGCAGCTTTCGCCATGTCGTAAACTGTTAATGCTGCCACTGACACTGCCGTTAACGCCTCCATTTCGACACCGGTCTTGCCGCTGACGCGCACGGTGGCGGTGATTTCTACACCCGGCAGATCGGGATTGGGTGCGACATCCACAAGAATCTGATTAACAGGTAATGGATGACACAATGGAATCAACTCAGCCGTGCGTTTGGCAGCCATCACACCAGCAAGTTGCGCCACGGTGAGCACATCTCCCTTTTTGAGGGCGCCCTCCTGAATGAGCTGCAACGTCTCCGGGCGCATGCGCACTTCCCCTTTGGCAACCGCCACCCGCTCGGTCACCGGCTTTGCCCCAACATCGATCATGCGGGCGCGGCCAGTTTCATCAAGATGAGAGAGTTTCAAATCGGACATGAACGGTATTATACATCAGTCCGACATGGGGCCGCCAGTAGTGTCACGACCCACCGGTCAACCAATCAGGCGCCCACCTTGCGGCATTAGGGGTTTTCTTGTATGCTTGTACCAATCATCCAAATATTTCTTCCTTCGAAGGAGCAAAAGCCCTGAAAGGCTGGAACCATATGACCGACAACAACTCATCTTCTACCGGCGCAGCCTCCACCGCCTTGTTCGGTTTCATCTTCAGCGGCATGGGGGCTTTCATCATATTGGCGGCAATGAACATCATTCCCATCAGTCCTGAGAGCCTGCACGCGCCTCGTTGGGTGCTGGGCGCTGCCGGAGGGATGTTCTTCCTGGCCGGGATGGCGGTCATCTCGCAGGGCATTGCCGGGCCAGGGGCCGAACAAATCCATCTCTTCCAATGGTTACAATATGTGCTGGTTCTGGGCATCCTAATCGGTTTCTCATCCGTTTTCGTCTGGGTTGGGTTAGGGTCAGGGGAGCGAGAATTCCAGGGGACATCTTCTTTTGGCCCAATCCGTTTTTCAGGCCAGGGGGACGAATTCCTGGGGCGCTGCTTGTTTGGCGGTTTTGGTGTACTGGTCAGCCTGGTAACCCTCTTCTACGCCATCAACCAACCCTTAAAAATACTGGGGAAGGACTTTCGTACCTCGGAGGAACAAAAATCCTTAGGAGACAACGATGAATAACATCCCCACCCTGAGTGATGTTTTTGCCGCCCGGCAACACGTTTACCGCTACCTCAAACCCACGCCCCTGCATCAATATGCCACCCTGAGCAAACTGATCGGAGCACAGATCTATATCAAGCACGAGAACCATCAACCGGTAGGGGCCTTCAAAGTGCGCGGCGGGGTGGTGATGGCCGCCGGGTTGACGCCCGATCAGCGCCTCGCCGGGTTATTCACCGCCTCGACCGGCAACCACGGCCAGAGCATTGCCTTCGCCGCGCGGGCGTATGGCATCCAGGCGACAATTGCCGTACCAGAAGGCGCCAACCCCGGCAAGGTGGCCGCCATGCGCGGGCTGGGGGCCGAGGTTGTCTTCCACGGGGCCGATTTCGATACCGCCCGCGAGTGGATTACGGGGATTGCAGCCGAGAAAGACGGGGTCTTCGTTGGGCCTACCGACAAGCCTTTGATTTGCGGTGTGGGAACATACGGCCTTGAAATTATCGAAGACCTGCCCGATGTCGATACAATCATCGTTCCGGTGGGAGCCGGGAGCGGCGCTTGCGGGACCAGCATTGCCGCAAAAAGCATCAACTCGAACATTGAAGTCATCGGTGTGCAATCGGCGCAGGCGCCAGCGATGCAAAAAAGCTGGCAGGCGGGCCAATTACTCAACGCCGAGATGAAAACCTTCGCCGAGGGCATTGCCACACGAGTGCCCTTCGAAAACACTCAGCGCATTATGCGTAAATATCTCGACGACTTCGTCCTGGTTGATGATCGCGAGATCAAAAAAGCCATCCTTACCTTGCTGGAGCATACTCACAATCTGGCCGAGGGCGCAGGAGCCGCGCCCCTGGCTGCTGCTTTAAATCTACGCGAACGCCTGTCAGGGAAGAAAGTCGTCCTGGTGATGAGCGGGGGCAATTTGGCAATGGAGCGCTTACGGGAGATTTTATAACTCGCGCTCAGGATTAGCAGTCCTGGGAGTATTCGCGTTATAATCCCCGCCATGGCAGAAAACACTCTCAGCAAATGGAAAAACGGCCTCGCCCGCACCCGCAAGACTACCTTTGGCCGCGTAGCCAATCTGCTGGGCGTCGGCGAGATCAATGATGAAACCTGGGATGAGTTAGAAGCGCTCTTTTTTCAGGCCGATATGGGCCTGGAAGTCACCGAGGCGGTCATGAATAATCTGCGCCAGCGCCAGCAAAAAGAAGGGCTGACGCGCACAGTTGAACTGCGCGCCGCCATGAAAGAAGAGTTACTGGCCCTTCTCGACACTCCGCCGCCGATCCACTTTCCCGAACAGCCCAGTGTGATCTTGATCGTCGGTGTCAACGGTTCCGGCAAAACCACCAATATGGCAAAACTGGGAAGACGGTTTCAAGCACAGGGCAAAGAGATTATCTTCGGCGCGGCAGATACTTTTCGGGCGGCGGCAATCGATCAAATCCAAATTTGGGGAGAGCGGCTGAATATCCCGGTCATTGCCGGGCAGCCTGAGGGCGACCCCGGCGCAGTGGCTTTCGATACCGTGCAGGCCGCCATTGCCCGAAAAACCGATCTGGCTCTCATTGATACCGCCGGGCGGCTGCACACCCGCTTTAACCTGATGGAAGAACTCAAGAAGGTACATCGGGTGGTGGGCAAGGCTTTACCAGGCGCTCCTCACGCCGTCTGGCTGGTGATGGATGCCACTACCGGCCAAAACGCCCTGCATCAGGCCAAAGCCTTCAAAGAGGCCGTTAACGTCACCGGAGTGATCCTCGCCAAACTCGATTCGTCTGCCCGCGGCGGCATGGCCTTTGCCATCCAACATCAGCTTGGGCTGCCCATATTGTTCGCCGGGCTGGGCGAAGCCGCCGAAGATTTAGCCCCCTTTGATCCCGAAGCCTTCATTGAGGGCATCCTGGCCGATTTCAGTTAAAACCGATCTAACACCTGAAAATGGGCATACCTGTTCCTCTCAAGCGCTACAAAAAGAACTTCGAGCATAGCTACACGCTGGGGGTCTTTCCGACCCTCGAACTGCTGACTCACCGGAGGCAGGACGCGCTGGGGGTCTTGATTCACCCCCGAGGGAGTCAGAATGCCGGCGTCATCAAAATCGAGCAAATCTGTCGCGCCAGCAACATCCCAATCGAAACGCACCAAAAGGCGTTCTCTCGTTTGGGGGCGCGGCAGAACGATTATGCGGCAGGCGTTTTCCGCAAAACTGTTCAACCCCTGCGGGCAGATGCTAATCACGTTGTGCTGGTCAATCCCGGTAGTATGGGCAACCTGGGGAGCATCGTCCGCACCATGTTGGGCTTTGGCTTTTACGATCTGGCTATCATCGAGCCTGCCGCCGACATCTACCACCCTGACACTCTCCGAGCTGCGATGGGAGCCACCTTTCAATTGCGCTTTGAACATTTTGTAGGTGTTGCGTCGTATCGGACGAGATTCCCGCGCGCCTGTTATGCTTTGATGACCGATGGGGAAACTCTGCTCCCAGAGACGAGTTTCGAGACTCCTTTTGGGCTGATCTTCGGCAACGAGAGCAGCGGTTTACCCCCGGCGTATCACAGCGCCGCTCACAGTGTGCGCATCCCGCACGAGGGCGCAATCGATTCGCTCAACCTGGCGGTATCTGTGGGGGTAACGCTCTATCAGGCAACAGTGGCACAAGAACCCTGATCTGCATATAATAGACGGCAGACGGTTGTCAACCGTCTTAAACCAACATTCCTAATCGAGGTAATCCCTATGGAAGATCTGATCGCCCGCCTCCGCGCCAGCGAGGCAAAAATTCAAAACCTTCTGGTGCGTCTTTGACTTCGCCGGAAGAGAAGCAACCCTGAAAACCCTACGCGCCGAATCGGAAACCGCCGAATTCTGGGACAACCCCAAACACGCCCAAAAAGTAATGAAACGGCTTGCGCGTCTGCAGGAAAGCGTAGATAGCTGGAATAAATTGCAAGTTCGTTTGCAAGATACCCTGGAATTGGCTGAACTAGGCGACGAAGAATTCCATAAAGAATTGTCCGCCGAAACCGAAGCTATCGAGGCTGAGGTCGAGCGTCGCGATTTCCGCGCCATGCTCTCCGGCGAGTACGATAAAGGCGATGCTATTTTGGCAATTCATGCCGGGGCCGGGGGCACCGACTCGCAAGATTGGGCCGAGATGCTGCAACGCATGTACCTGCGCTGGATGGAGCAGCACGGCTACGAAACCGAAATCATCGACTCCACGCCGGGCGAAGAAGCCGGCATCAAGAGCGTTACCATCGCCGTCGGCGGGCGTTATGCCTACGGCTATTTGCGCGCCGAGAAGGGCGTTCACCGCCTGGTGCGCATCTCCCCCTTCGACGCCAACAGCCGCCGCCACACATCCTTTGCGCTGGTAGAAGTTCTTCCGGAAGTTGATGACGATAGCAGCCTGGAAATTAGCCCCAGCGATCTAAAAATCGACACCTTCAAGTCAGGCGGAGCGGGCGGGCAAAGTGTGCAAAAGAACGATACCGCTGTGCGTATCACCCACATCCCCACCGGGATTGTGGCAAGCTGCCAGAACGAGCGCTCACAAACTCAAAACCGCGAAATGGCGATGAAAGTGCTGCGCGCCCGACTGTTGGAGATTAAAGAAAAAGCCAAAGCCGAAAAGCTCGAAGAACTACGCGGCGAATACACCAAAGCTGAGTGGGGCAGTCAGATCCGCTCGTATGTGCTGCATCCCTACAAAATGGTCAAAGATCATCGCACCAATCACGAAGTGGGCAATACCGAAGCTGTTCTGGACGGCGACCTCGACAGCCTCATTGAGGCCTACTTACGCGCCAACGTCGGTGATGGTAACTAGAGGATTGTCATTCCCGCGAGGAATGCCAGGCCTCGCACGTTTGCCCCTTGACAGACTATCTTCCAATCCGTATAATCCAGCCGCTTATCAAGTCGAGAAGCGTTCAAATGAAATCGAAAGTAAAGCAGGAGTAAGACCATGGCCGTCCCTAAGCAACGAACTTCAAAATCACGGCGCGATCGTCGTCGGGCACACGATGCCCTCAAAGCCAAGAATCTGGTGCAATGCAATAACTGCGGCGAAATGCGCCTTCCTCACCGCGTCTGCCCTAATTGCGGGCATTACAAAGGACGCGAAGTGGTTGTTGTCGAAGAATAAACTTGCGTAATTCCTAGATCTTTGAAATGAGCCGTGACCATCACGGCTCATTGGCGTTAATATAGTAAATCTATCTAGCCGGGCCGATGCCCGGATTTTTGTTTGGAAAGGATTAAGCCGAATGGATGCAAAAAGCACCGCATTTTTATTCCCAGGGCAAGGCTCCCAAGAAGTCGGCATGGGGCAAACCCTGGCACAAGATCATGCCATCGCGCAAGAGACATTTGCAGAAGCCGATCAGATTTTGGGGTTTGCGCTCTCACGCCTGGCCTGGGAAGGTCCGGAAGATGACCTCAACGATACCGTCAACACCCAGCCCGCGCTGCTGGTTCACTCAATTGCAGCGCTGCGGGTGTTTCAAAATCTCGATCCCGAATTCGCCCCCGCCTTTGTGGCCGGTCACTCGTTGGGCGAACTCAGCGCGCTGGTGGCAGCAGGATCGTTAGCCTTTGCGGATGCGCTGAAATTAGTGCGGCGGCGCGGCGAATTGATGAAAGCTGCCGGCGATTCAAGCCCGGGAGCTATGGCCGCCATCCTGGGGTTGGAGATTCCCGTTCTAGAGCAGATCTGCTCCCAGGCCAGCGCCGCCGATGATGTGGTCCAGGTTGCCAATGACAATTGCCCAGGGCAGGTAGTGGTCTCTGGCTCAAAAACCGCCCTGGAGCGCGCTATGGCTGCGGCAGAAGAAGCCGGTGCCCGAAAGGTCGTCCCCCTTGCGGTTAGCATCGCAGCACACTCTCCGCTTATGGCTCCGGCCCAAGCCGACTTCAACCAGGCCGTTGCCGCTGCGCCAATCGCCCAGCCGCGCCTGGCAATTATCGGCAATGTCACTGCCAAGCCCTTAACTACCATCGAAGAAATTCGCGCCGACTTGCAGGCACAACTTACCTCACGCGTCCGCTGGACAGAAACCCTCGAATTCATGATTGCGCAAGGCGTAGAAACTTTTGTCGAATTGGGCAGCGGCGGTGTACTCACCGGGCTGGTCAAACGTATCCATCGCAAATCCATCCGCATCACGTTAGGGAACACAGAAGATTTCAAAAAGCTGGCAACTGACGAGTGAGCGCTCCCTGCGGTCGGTCGTCGCTTGTGCGGTATAATTAGCCACTGTTACACCTTAGGAGTATCGGTTATGAAAGTATCATTTGAAGATCAGGTAGCCATCGTCACCGGCGGATCCCGCGGGATAGGACTGGCAACCGCTCAGTTGCTTGCCGAGGGGGGCGCTAAAGTCATCCTCGCCAGCCGTGGCATCAACGAAGCCCAAAAAGCCGCTCAACAACTCACCGAAACCAGCGGGCAGGAGGTACGCGCCTACCAAATGGATGTCGCCAATTTCGAACAAGCCCAGGCTCTGGCTGCCTATGCCAAAGACGAATTTGGCCGCCTGGATATTTTGGTTAATAACGCCGGGATCACTCGCGATGACTTAATCATGCGTATGCGTGAAACAGATTGGGATGATGTCATTAACATCAATCTTAAAGGGGCCTGGAACTGCTCGAAAGCCGTCATCCGTATGATGATGAAAGCTCGCTACGGGCGGATTGTCAATGTAACCTCCGTTTCAGGGCAGGCCGGGCAGCTTGGTCAAACCAATTATTCAGCATCCAAGGCCGGGCTGATTGGCCTCACAAAGGCACTGGCGCGCGAGGTTGCATCACGCGGCATCACCGTCAATGCCGTTGCTCCGGGGTATATCCCCACCGCCCTCACCGAGGATCTGCCCGAAGAACTGACCGACCATATTCTGGGCATCACCCCCATGGGACGCATGGGAACTCCGGCAGAAGTCGCCAGTGCGGTTGTTTTTCTAGCATCCGGACAGGCATCCTACATCACCGGCCAGGTTCTGGGTGTGGATGGCGGCATGGTAATGATGTAGAATATGGTTAGGAGTTACGCACTGGTATCAATGAAAACCCCAATTTCCGATGAGATTTTCAGCGAACTGAGTAAGGCCTAGTCGAAATAATATTTCAGTTTCAGCAATCAGGCAAACGAGAGAAAAGCATCTATGAGTAACCCTACTCGCCCCCCCGGCAAAACCACCGTAGCCACAAATGTATTACTGACCATTGCGCGCCTGACCGCTTTGAAGGTTCAGGGTGTCAACCGTATGTACCCGATTCCTGGCGGCGTCAACCGCATATTCCAAAAAGGGGAATATGGCGAAGGTATCCACATCAAGATTGAAGATGACCGCGTGTTCGCAGATATTCATGTTGTGCTCGATCATGATGTCAATATCCGCGATGTCAGCCGCCAAATTCAACACGAAACCAAGCGCGCTTTCTCAGAGATGGTGGGCATGGAAGTTGGTCGAATCAATGTGCATATCGAAAATATCGAGTATTTCACCAGCCCATCCAACCCTGCTGAAGAGTCCGACATCGAATGAAACCCCGAACCAGGGCCCGCGGCACAGCACTACAAATACTCTATGAGATCGATCTAGTCGGCCATCAACTCGGTACAACGCTCAAATTTCGTCTCGATGACGCCAATGTAGAAGAGCGTCTCGCCGAATTCGTTACCCAACTCGTCCGGGGTGTTTGGCCCATGCGGACAACATTAGACGAATTCATTGCTGCCCACGCCCCGGAATGGCCCCTGGATCAAGTTGCCATCATCGACCGTAACATTCTCCGTATTGCGCTCTGGGAATTCGCCGTAAGTGATGAGACGCCAATCAAAGTCGCTATCAACGAGGCGGTAGAGCTTGCTAAAACCTATGGCTCAGAAAGCAGCCCCCGATTCGTCAATGGTGTACTGGGTAGCCTGGCTGCCCGGCAAAACGAACTTCGCCATTTGATCGGAGCGTTATCTTCAACTGAAGAGGATTGATCGCATCGAAGGCACAACCGTCGTCTGCTAAATTTAACTCCTCTCATAAAAATGGACCAAATACGCATTATTCGTCTATAAAAAATATGGATATTCTTGGCATCGGCCCCCTCGAACTGATTTTCATTCTTATCATCGCGCTAATCATCTTTGGCCCAAATGATCTTGTAAAAGCCGGGAAAACTGCGGGGAATTTTATGCGCAAGATCGTACAGTCTCCTGAGTGGCGCACCGTACAAAAGGCATCCAAAGATCTGCGCACGCTCCCTAATCGCTTAATGCGTGAAGCCGGTGTGGATGAATTCAAACAGGAGATAGGCGATCTAAAACCACCATCCATTAACCGTCCCAATCTCTCCACATGGACAACCCCGCCAGATCCGGAAGTCCTTACGACAAAGGATGACCCTGTTCCCTCGACACCACCATCTGAAGAGTCGGTAGACTAAAATATGCGAAAGTTCTTCAAATCCCTTTGGCGCATCCTGAGTGCCCCTTTCCGCTGGGTAAAAAACCTCTTTGTCAACCTGCATTTCTTTTTGACTTTTGAACCCGATGATGCGCCAATCACCGATGCCTTTGCCAAAGCTGTGCAACAACCTTCGGGTGTACTGGAACATCTCGATGCCTTGCGGAAACATCTTTTGCACATCGTCATCGTATTGTTCATCACCACCGGGGCGGCTTTCGTCTTTATTCAAGATCTGTTAAATTGGCTTACCCAGCCCATTGGAGGGCTGGAATCATTGCAAGCTATTGAGGTCACGGAGCCTTTGGGGGTCGCTATGAGGGTGGCGCTGCTAGCCGGATTTGCCGTTTCGATGCCTTACACGATCTTCGAACTTTATCTATTCGCTGCATTGGGGTTGAAAGCCCAGGCACGCCGTCGCGGGTTGCTAGCTATTCCAGCAGCGACAATCCTTTTCCTGGGGGGCATGGCCTTTGCCTATTACGTTATGCTGCCCGCAGCGCTGCCTTTTCTGTTGAATTTCTTAGGAGTTCCGGCAGCCGTGCGCCCGGCATCCTATGTACGTTTCGCAACCGGCCTCATGTTTTGGATCGGGATTTCCTTTCAATTTCCGTTAGTCATTTACTTCATGGCAAGTATGGGGCTAATCAAGGCCCATACTTTAGCCAAACAGTGGCGTATCGCCGTGGTGCTTATCGCCGTGCTTTCAGCAGCCATCACCCCTACAATTGACCCGGTCAATATGGCCCTGGTGATGGGCCCGATGATCTTGTTGTACTTTATCAGCATTGGGTTAGCCTATCTTGCCCGGGGAGGGAGCAACCGCTAAGCTGCATAGTTTTTCGGCCCAGCATCATGAGAATGCTGGGCCGATTTGATTAACATAGCTTTTCGAACCATATTCGATACAAGGAGGCAAATCTATGAACAAACGCGTCGCCATTGTAGGCGTGGGGTGGGCCGGTTTCAGACCCGTCACCCCCGAGGTTTCCTACAAAGAGCTAATGTACAATGCAGCCGCCCGAGCGTACGCCGACGCTGGCGTAGACCCCCGCAGCGACGTGGACAGTTTCGTTACCGTTGCCGAAGATTTCCATGAGGGGGTCAGCATCTTCGACGAGTATGTGCCCGATCAACTCGGTGCAGCACTTAAGTCTATGCACACCATCACGGGGGACGGGCTACACGGCCTAGCCACCGCCTATATGCTGATCCAAACCGGCCAGTTCGATGTAGTGGTAGTAGAAGGACACAGCAAGGCATCCAACATCCTCACGCTGCCTGAAGTTACTGCCTATGCCCAGGATCCGGTGCTCAATCGCCCGTTGCGCTTCAATACCGAGTTCATCGCCGGGATGGAGATGAACCGTTATTTATATGAAAGCGGAACGACCCGCGAGCAATGCGCCGCAGTCGTGGTGAAGAATCGCTACAATGCGCTCTCGAACCCATCCGCTCCCTACGGCGCCGATCTGACCCTCGGCGAGGTACTCTTTGGCCCGATGCTGGCCGCGCCCCTGGGCAGGCACGAAACCGCCAAACATGCCGACGGAGCGATTGTCATGGTGCTGGCCGCCGAAGATAGAGCTCTTCGCCTGTGCGACAAACCCGTTTGGGTTGACGGCGTTGGATGGTGCAACGATTCACCATCGCTGGAAAGCCGCGATTGGGGCCAGGCGCATTACGCCTTTGAAGCAGCCCGCATGGCCTACCGTCAGGCGGGCATTCACAACCCCGCCCAGGTGATTGACTTCGCTGAGGTAGATGACCTCTACGCCTATAAAGAACTGCAAACCCTGGAAGCTCTGGGATTCTTCCGCCCTGGGGAAGCAGGCGCGATGACCGCCGACGGATACACCATGCCCCAGGGCGTGCTGCCGGTCAATGTCTCCGGCGGCAGCCTGGGGGGCGGATGTCTACTAGACGCCACCGGGCTGGCGCGTGCCCTCGAAGTGGTACTGCAACTCCGGGGCGAGGCCGGCACTCGCCAGTTGGAAGATGTCGAAGTCGGATTAGCTCAAGCATGGCGCGGCGTCCCCACCACCGGCGGGGCAGTTGCCATTCTGTCGAATTAACCGCAGAGATCGCTAAGAACACAGAGAGAAATTGATGGATGCTGAGCAGTTGAATCGTATAACCGAGGACATCATTGGAGCAGCTATTGAAGTTCATCGCACAATTGGACCAGGCTTGCCAGAATCTGCTTATGAAGCATGTACAGCCTTTGAATTGGCAGAGAGAGGTAGACAAATTGCTCGTCAAGTACCATTACCACTGATTTATAAAGGTGTACAGCTAGATTGTGGATACCGCCTTGACTTGCTAGTAGATGATCTTGTCATTGTAGAAATCAAAGCTGTTAATGAAATATCAGATGTTCATAGAGCACAATTACTCTCGTACCTGAAAATTTCGGGACTCAATGTTGGACTGCTGATCAATTTCAACGTCCAGATGTTGAAACACGGCATAGTTCGTGTGGTAAACAACTTCCCCGAAACTCAGCGTTCTTTGCGTACTCCGCGGTTTACTAAGGAGAAATGACTATGAGTATGCGAAAAGTTGCGGTTGTTGGCGCAGGCATGACGAAATTCGTCCGCCGCGCCCAAGAGACTCCCAAAGAATTAGCCTGGCAGGCCGCCCACATGGCGCTGGAATCCTGCGAAATGACCATGGACGATATTGATGGCGTCTGCATGGGCACAGCACCCGACTCCTTTGACGGCATTCACTTCAATGGCGAATACCTGAGCGACGGTGCCGGAGCCTGGCGCAAACCGTATATGCGCTCCTACGTCGGCGGCGGGACAGGCGTCTTCGCCCCCATTCAGGGCTGGTACCATGTCGCTTCGGGCCTGTTCGATGTGGTAATCGTTATCGCCGAGGAGAAGATGTCGAGCTTCTATCCGCACGCCCAGGCCGCATTTCTGACCATTTTCGATCACACCACCGAGCGCCCGCTCAAACCCAACCTGCTGTGGATCTTTGCCATCGAGATGAACCGTTACATGACCACCTACGGCATCCCGAAGGAAGCTATTGCCCGCGTTTCGGTGCAGCACAAACGCAATGCCGCCAACCATCCCTGCGCCCTGCTGGGCGATAAAGATATTACCGTGGAAGATGTACTCAACTCCGAAACCCTGGCATGGCCGGTGCAGCGCTATGATGTCAGCCCGGTATCCGATGGCGCGGTCGCCATTGTGCTGGCTGCCGAGCATGTTGCCAAACGCATCACTGACAAGCCGGTCTGGATCGAGGGTGTGGGCTGGAACCTGGACACCGCCCACTGGACCAATCGCGACCTGGCCTATCCACGCTATGTGGAATACGCCGCCCGTCAGGCCTACGAGATGGCCGGGATCACCGAGCCGCGCAAGCAGATTCACATTGCCGAGCCGTACGATCCCTTCGATTACAAAGCCTTACACCACCTGGAGGGCCTGCAACTGGCCGACCGCGGTCAGGCCGTGGAACTCTACCTCGACGGCACCGCCGCCCCAGACGGCAATATGCCGGTCTGCCCATCGGGCGGGCTGCTGGGGGTGGGTAACCCCATCGCCGCCGCCGGTCTGATGAAGATCGCCGAATTGTTCTGGCAGTTGCGCGGCGAGGCCGGAGATCGTCAGGTATATGGATCCCCCAAGCGCGGCCTGGCCCAGGCCTGGGGCGACCTGATGCAGGTCGGCACTGTGGTAATTATGGGACGGTAGGAGGATAATAATGACGGCAAAAATCAAAGAATTCCCTGGAACACCCCTGAGCGAGAGAGATTTCGACGAGGGCAGCGTCCTTTTCAATTATGATGAACTCAAAGGCGATTACGCCTGGGATACCGGCATTGGCATCGGCAATTATCTGGCGGCGCTGAAGGAAGGCGTTATCCTAGGCGTGTATTGCAGCACCTGCAATAAAATCGTCGTCCCGCCGCGCACGGTCTGCGAGTGGTGCTTCAGCCCGATGAGTGAGTTCGTGCCTGTTTTGGATACCGGCACGGTCAATACTTTCTCATTGTGTTATGTCACCTGGGACGTACAGCGCATCGAGGAGCCGGAAATCCCCGCCGTCATCATGCTGGACGGCGCATCCACACTGGAAAGCGGGCCGATCATGGGCGGCATCATGCACCTACTCGGTGAAGTGGACCCGCAGAAAGTCCATATCGGCATGCGCGTGCAGGCTGTCTGGAAACCCGCCGAGGAGCGTGAAGGCGCGATTACGGACATCCAGCATTTCAAACCGATTGAATAGGTAATGGGAGAATACAAATGACATTGCTAGAACGAAACCCCAAAGCCCCTCAAGCCTGGCACGGGAACATGCCCGTCACCAGCCGTTATACCTTCGGTTTGGGCGGCGAGCGCTTCTTCCGGGCAATTAAGGAGGAAGGCATAATCCTGGGGACGCACTGCCCGCGCTGCGAGCGCACTTACGTCCCCGGTGTGATCTTCTGTGAGCGCTGCCTGGGCAAGTTAGAAGAATGGGTAGATGTCGGCACCATTGGCAAAGTACACACGTTCACCTTGCTCTACGAAAACTACGACGGCTCGCACCGCACAGAGCCGGAGATCATCGCCTTCGTCTCCTTTAACGACGGCGGCATCGTCCATCGCCTGGGTGAAATTGACCCCAATGATATCGAAATCGGTATGCCGGTCGAAGTAGTTTTCAAACCCAAAGCAGAACGTCAAGGCTCAATCCTGGATATTAGCCACTTCCGGCCACTAGAATAACCCGCCGCAAAACGAACACCAGCACGCCCAAATGCAGCGCGCTTCTGTTGATGCAAGCAAACTGATAATATCCCCTTCAACAAGCGCGTCCTGTCTGAGAGCCATCCGGAAGGCATAGACCCATCCATATTGCAACACGAATTACCGCAGAATCGCGGAGCACGCAGAAAAGAACTCTTTTTGAGAAACCTCAGCAGCTTCGCGACGCTGCGGTAAAATTTTTATTAACCGAATTGGAACAAGTCTTGCACCACATGGGGCAGTGTGTCAAACACAAGAACAAAACCCACCCGAATTTACAATGCACTAGGCCCGGCCCTCGCCATATACCGCGACCGGCCCCTGCGCTGGCGCGATTTTTTCCTGGTCTTCATCCCCGGCGCAATGATGGTGTGCATGCCCCTCATCTATGGCCTGAATCGCTGGTACTACGCCCATACGCGCTACGGTCCCATCGCCGCCAAAAACTGGAGCTGGCCCTGGTTTGCACTGTCTGCCGTTGCCCTCATTCCCTTATTGCTATTGGCATTACGGCGCGTCCGGCAAGCGCATCGGGTCGTGCTGCTGCACAAATTTGGAATCACCATCCGCTGGACGAATGGCAGGCATTATTCCTTGCGATGGGAAGATATTAGCGGGATTGCCTGCACTATAACAGAAAAACGATTTTTTGGAATACCGTTGAGGACGCGCTATTTGTTGATGATCTACAACCATACCACTCAACCCCTTCGGGTGGATGACCGCATTCAAAAGATTCCCGATTTGATTGCCCGGATAAAGGCCAAAGTCTACCCGCGATTGCTGCGTCAGATGCGCGCGGCACTTCAGGAGGGAGAAACACTCTCCTTTGGGGTGGTTTCGGTTCATCAACGCGGGATACTGCTCTACAGGAGTGAAATCCCCTGGGCACAGGTAACCCGCCTGGACATTCGTTCTGGTAAACTGGTGGTAGAATCGCACATCACCCGCACCAAGAAAATTCCTGTTGGCAAAATCCGCAATGTCGAACTTCTCATTCAACTGCTCCAAGAAGGGGTAATTTCATGAAAGCAAGCCACATCTGGCGTTCGCTATTCGCTTCAATAGCCGTGCTGGCCGTATCGGGTTGTGAAATGCAACTGCCTACTCCGGTTGCGCCTGTTGCCTCTGCCGCAGATATCCAACCGGCAGTTGAGGAAAATCCCGATATGGCCGTTGTTACTTTCTATGTCGAAGTGCCCGCAGACACACACCCCGAAAACCCGATCTTGTTGAGCCTTTTGGACGAAGTGACCGGGTTAGCATTGAACGCCAAACGCTACACCATGGATCGAGTGGATGAAACCCATTTCGTGATCGGCTTGCCGCTCCCCGTGGGCACGGTGGTGAAATACCGCTACTCGCGCCAGGGAGATATTCTCGCCGAGGAGCACATTTCTGATGGGCGGCCGGTGCGCTACCGCCTCTATCTTGTTGAAAGTCCCGGCGAAGTCCACGACGTGGTCACCCGTTGGAACGATACATCTTTCGATGCCCCCACCGGTCGCATTACGGGAACAATAACCGATGCCAACAACCGTTTGCCCGCAGCGGGCATTTTGGTTGTAGCTGGCGGCGCGCAGGCATTGACCAACAGCGCCGGGGAATTCCTCATTGAGGGGTTACCGCCGGGAACACATAATATCGTCGCCTATGCAATAGACGGCTCATATGCCACCTTCCAACAGGGGGCTTTGGTTGCAGCACAATCGAACACTCCCTCGCAAATTCAATTAACCCCCAACCCGAAGGTTGATGTGACTTTTTTGCTGAACGTCCCTGAAAACACCCCCCCGGCGGTGCCCTTGCGCCTGGCGGGGAATTTATTGCAACTGGGCAACACCTTCGCCGACCTTGCCGGCGGCGTGAGCACCCTGGCGTCACGCATGCCTACTTTGTCACCGCTGCCCGATGGCACCTATGGAGTTATTCTCTCGCTACCGGTGGGGGCAGATGTGCGCTACAAATATACGCTGGGCGACGGCTTTTGGAACACAGAGCGCGCCAAAGATGGCGCTTTCGTCATCCGCCAATTGATTGTGCCGGAAAATCCCATCGTAATCGAGGAAAGTGTCGAGACCTGGCAGGCCGGGAGTGCCGCTCCGATTACCTTTGATATTATTGTCCCGGAACACACTCCTGCAAACGAAGGCATTTCAATTCAATTCCATCCCTATGGTTGGACAGAACCCCTGCATATGTGGCAATTAGAGGAGCAACGCTGGGCGTATATCTTATACAGCCCATTAGACCTGGTCAATCAATTGGGGTATCGTTACTGCCGCGCCGATCAATGCGGCCACGCCGACGACGAGCGCACACCAGGGGCTTTCACTTCTGGTCAGATCATCGAAACCAGCCCCGACCCGTTGGGCCTGCCCGACGAGATTGAACAATGGCGTTGGCTCGAAAGTGAGATCCCCCTTGTGGAAGTCAGCGATGTCCCGGTTCCACCGCGCGGCTCCGATTTTATGGCCGGTATCGAAATGCAGACTTTTCACCAGCCTTCACTCGTGCCCTATATTCCTGATGCGCTGGATGATCTTGTATCTCATAATGCCAACTGGGCAATCTTCACCCCCAGTTGGACCTTCACCCGCATCGATCCGCCCGTGTTAGAACTGGTCACCGGGCAAGATCCCCTTTGGCCGGAACTGATCAAAATGGGGCAGCAGGCGCAAACCCGCGATCTTAATGTCGCCATTCGGCCTGTCCCCTATTTCCCCACAGCGGTAGATGCCTGGTGGAATTCCGCCCCGCGCGACTTTTCTTTTTGGGTCTCCTGGTTCGACCAATATCGAGCCTTCGCATTGCATCATGCCGATCTGGCGGAACGCAGCGGGGCGCAAACGCTCATTTTAGGGGGGGCATGGATGACTCCCGCTCTCCCCGGCGGCACCCTTCCCGATGGTTCACCGACCAACGTCCCCCAAGATACCGACTTGCGCTACCAGGCGCTGATCGCCGAAATTCGTCAGCGTTTCCACGGGAGGATCGCCTGGGCGTTGCCCTATGCAGATAACATTGTTAACCCGCCGGCATTTTTGAATAAGGTCGATCAAATATTCGTGTTGTGGGCTGCCGCGTTGAGTGCTGATCCCAATGCAGACCCAAACACCTTGCAAGCTCAGGCAGAGGCCATCATCCAGGATGACATCCGCGGGCTGCGATCGTCATGGAACCCTGAGTCGGGCAACAAGTCCATTGTCATCAGCCTGGCATATCCATCGGTGGAGGGCACGTTCACCGGCTGCCTGCCCGACCCCTTTGTGGATTGTCTCTCTCCCGAAGCGGTGGACTTCCCCGCACCGGATTTACCCTTGCTAACCATCAACTTTGTTGAACAAGCCAAAGCCTATGATGCTGTTTTTGCGGCGGTCAATCAATACGACTGGATTGATGGCGTGATCTCGCGGGGCTATTACCCCCCGGCCATTTTACAAGACAAATCTACATCCATTCACGGCAAACCCACCGCTCAGGTAGTGCGCTACTGGTTTGGGCAATTTTTGAGGAGTGAGTGATGAAACCCAAGATCGATAAAACATCCTTTGGCTCTATCACTATTGCCGGGCAAAAATATCCCTACGATATCCTCATCGGTCTGGATGGCGGGGTAGAAAAACGCAAGAAGAAACTCTCCAAAGAGCTATACGGCACATCGCACAAGATTTCCCTGCCCGAGGCGAAATACATCTTCGAGGCGGGGGCGGAGAAATTACTCATCGGCAGCGGCATGTTCGACAGAGTGCATCTCTCCGAAGAAGCGAAGAAGTTTTTCGACGATATGGGAATCGAAGTTGTAATCGCATCCACTCCCAAGGCGATCAAGATTTGGAACGAGACTGAGGGGAAAACTATTGGGCTTTTTCATGTGACGTGTTAGAACCACCCTCATGAATCTTATCTTCATCCACGGGCTTGAAGGCTCCTCCCAGGGAGTCAAAGCGACTCTTTTGCGCGGGCTTTTCCCAGGCATATTGACGCCCGATTTCCGCGGCCCATCACCGAAAAACTTGCATCACCCCAATCGCCGTAATCATCCAATCCGTCATAAGCCGTGCAGGACGTATTCACCGCCCGAACCCGATAATAATAATTGGGAACTAAAGGAACAAAGCTGTAGCTGGTTCCCCCCGCATCCACACAATGAGCCGTCACATCACTGCAATCCGTCCCTTGCTGATAAAGCTCCAGTTCATAAGTATTCGCTTTGCTCACACTACTCCACGAAACCGTCACCTCTTCACCCACGCCCACCACCACAATTCCGCCCTCGCCCGGATCAAGCGTCGGCGCGTCCGGCGCGCCATTATCACCGTTCCCGCAGTTACTGCCGCAGCCATTCGCCTGCCCGCAAGCCACCGGACAACTGGGCGTACACGGCGGGGAACCCCCACAGCCATCATACTCGCACACACCGTCTCTTTTAAGTCTCTGCTCATCATCACACCCGCCCGGACTACAGCTTCGAACCTCCGCCATCTTACACCCCTCACACCCCACCTCCACCCAGCCGGTGCACGAACACCCCCCGCCGCCTCCACCGCCCCCGCCACAACTACCACCAAGCGGCCAGCCCGAAGCGCAGGCCGACGAACAACTCCCGCTGTTACAACTCACCTCCCAACTGCCGCAACAATTTTGGAATTCATCCCAGCAATCACAGCAAGCGCAAGCCCCGGCCAAAACTTGTTTTGCCCCGAAAAACAACCCTAAAAATCCCACCAAAACCAGTAAAATTATTTTCCAGTTTTTCATTCTTTTATGATAAAAACCAAAGACCTGCCCCTGAGCAAATCTTCAAGCTTTCTTTTTCCCTCCTGATCATATTTTCTATAATCCTCCATGCTGTTTATCAGCCACTGCTTGGCCATAATATATGGATAAAACAACATATCCCGGCTGACCTGCTCTGCCAGCTTATCCAAACTCTTACTGCTTATAAACTCTTTTGAATAATGCAGTTTAACTACCATCTGCTCCAACTTATCATCATACTCAAAATCCCTTGAAGCCCAGACTTTACCATCATCATCTTGATACCTGACTTTCTGCTGAATATCAGTCAACACAAACAAAAAACTCTTTGGTTTTACCGGCTGATCAGGGTTTTTTTTGGAAAACATACCTATCTGCCAAATCCCCATTTTTTCAAAACTTTCCTCAGCTAAATCTTGATCAATTATCTTAAGCTTTAAACCCTCCATTTCTGATCTGATAAAAATCTTAGGCTGATTTTGTTTTTGCCAAAACAGCATTCCACCCAAAACCCCTGTCACTACTAACAATAGTATCAACAACCCCCACAACCACTTAACATTCATGCTTTCATCTTAAACTAATATCTAGTCTAAAATCAACTCTATTGCTCAACTTCAACAGAAATACCTGTCTTAACTGGACTAGCTATATCATCCCAGGAGCTTAAATCAGGCTCAAACACCAAATCAATCAACTCATCAAACATACTGCCCTTTCCTGCTCTTCTATAAAACTGCTCTACTACTGACCTAACCCCAATTCCCGGCCTCTTTGAGCCAGAAATTACCTCGGGCGTACCTAAAGGTAACAGATAATTAAATAATGAATTAGAAAAGTACTTACCTTCAGTAATTGAGTCAAAATCGGAATTAATCCCAAAAGGGTCAAAAGCATAAATAGTCGTTATCTCATCATCCACATCAATAGCAATATAAGTTGAAACATTTGCCGGCTCAATTGTCAGTACTGGATTTAATGATTGATCAAGACTGTTTGTGGTCCACTGAAAGTTAACCGTTTTTGTATTAAATTCCTGCACCTCGCCATTGCTGTCAAGATATTGAAATACCGTTCCTTTTTTGATCTGCCCCAAACTAATCCCCGGGTTCAAGTCTGTATTAGCCAGGTTAAAAACTGACAACATTATTGCTTCCCACCAGTCATAATGAATCTGTTCAGCTTCAACCGTAATCCCAACAATCGGCTCAGGATTTTCTTCATAACTTAATCCCCATCGAACCTCCCCGCGCCTATTACCATCTCCATCCACCAGATCAATGCTGTGTCTATAATCCACAAACTCGCCAAGCTCATTATCCCATCTTAACACCAGATCATTCCGGCTGGTTGGCGGCAAACTCCGCCTAACCTGCCACTCCTCATCCCCAAAAGCATTCTCCACCAATTCCGGCTCTCCCATCACCCAACTGCCACTCTCCAACCGCTCCCGCCAGGCCTCCAACTGCTCCCTGGCTTCCACCGACATGGCAGGGTGCGGGGTCGGCGTTGGTGAGGCTGTGGGCGTCGGCGTGGGTGAGGGGATCACAGTCGCTGTGGATGTGGGAATTGCCGTAGCGGTCAGCGTGGGGGTGACGGTAGGCAGCGGGGTCATCGTCGGTGTTTCCGGCGACGATACGCAACCCGCCAGGATATGGTACAGCAACATAAATACTACAACTTTCTTACGGCAGGTTTTCATTGTCAATCCTTTTTACGGGCACTCGCGTTCGTAGTCAGCCACGAGAGTGGCGTTGCGGGCGCTCGCGTGCCCTACTACGAACGATACTGACTCATATGCGCAGCGAGGTTCGTAGTTAGCCACGAGAGTGGCGTCTATTCAACGGGCGCTCGCGTGCCCTGCTACGAACGATACTGGCTCGTATGCGCAGCGAGGTTCGTAGTTAGCCACGAGAGT
>CAYFMI010000064.1:0-23760 GCA_964344175.1 uncultured Anaerolineales bacterium | reverse complement strand
AACTCGACAAAGTGCGCAGTTACCTGCGTCTGGCAACCCGTTGGGAATGGCTTACCGGCGGGCAATACCGCCATGTGGCCGAAATGGTGGCAGAAATTGGCCGTTTGCTGGGCGGCTGGAAAAAAGTTACGCATTAAGACCTGGCGGGTTTAACAACCTGTCAGGTCTTTAAAGCGGGGGCTGTGCCCGTAAAGAGCTGCGGGTGCTGCGGGGCGGTTCCTGGAACAACAATCATAGGAACGCCCGCTGCGCTTACCGCAACAGGAACAACCCGAACAACGATTGGAACAACAACGGCTTTCGGGTGGTGGCGGGGTCGCTCTCCACAATCTTCTCTCCCCCGCCGGAATTGCGGTGCGCCCGGAGCGCGCCGAAGGGTTCACCGCCGAGGCAAAAATGAAGAATGGCGGGGCGCAGTCCTGGCCGAGACCTTCTCTTTCAAAGATGAAGGCCGGGCGAATAACAACTGCCCTGCATCCCTGGAATTTATCCTGAGCGAAGCGAAGGATCTCCCGATGCAGGGCAATTTCAAACCAGACCTAGGTTTCTACAGATTATGTTCCAACGAGAACGATTATTCCAAAAAGTGTCCCTGCACAAACAATGAACAACATAAACCTGGCAGGTCTTTCTTCCTGGGATAATCTACTGCTGGCATATCATAAGGCCGCCAAAGGGAAACGGGGCAACCCCAACGTGGCCGCTTTTGAGCATCGTTTAGAAGACAACCTGCTTAGATTGGAAAACGAGTTGCGCACCCAAAGCTACCGGCCCGGCAAATACACCAGCTTTTACATCCACGAACCCAAGCGGCGGCTCATTTCTGCCGCGCCTTTCCGCGACCGGGTGGTCCATCATGCCTTGTGCAATCTCATCGAACCGATTTTCGAGCGGCTGTTTATCCCCGACTCGTATGCCAATCGAGTGGGAAAAGGCACGCACCGCGCCTTAGACCGCGCCCAGAACTTTGCCCGGCAGTTTCCTTATGTGCTGCAATGCGATTTGCGCCAGTTCTTCCCATCCATTGACCATCAAATTATGCGCAGCCTGCTGGCCCGAAAAATTAAAGACCCGGATGTCATGGGGTTGATCGACCATATTCTGGCAAGCGGCGCAGGATTACTCCAGAATGCCTATGATAGGGTCTATTTTCCAGGGGATGATTTGTTTGCAGCAAGTCGCCCACGCGGCCTGCCCATCGGCAACCTGACCAGTCAATTTTGGGCCAATGTCTATTTGACCCCTTTCGATAATTTCGTCAAACGGGAATTAGGCTGCACAGGTTACTTGCGGTACGTGGATGATTTCGCTCTGTTTGCAGATGATAAATCCACCTTGTGGGATTACAAAAAAACTCTTAAGGGGCGCCTGGCGCGTTTACGGTTGACCATTCACCCCGGCGCTCATCCCCGCCCCGTATCTGAAGGTATGTCTTTTCTGGGCTTCATCATTTTTCCAGATCGACGGCGTTTGAAGCGACGAAAAGGGATATATTATCAACGCTGGCTAAGCGCGCTTTTATTGGCCTATCAAAAAGGGGAAATTGCTCTTGAAGATGTAATGATCAGTTTACAAGGTTGGGCCAATCATCTGCGATACGGCAATACGATTGGTTTGCGAAAAGCTATTTTAAGAAGAATGCTAGTCCCACATCAAAATGAACCCTTATGAAAACGTTGGCTGGTTTCCTCTATAAAAAGGGTGTATACTGCTTATCAGCGTTAGTGAGATCGGTAATCTCCCTGTCTAGTGTTGCTGGCTGATTGCGGAGCCTAAGTTCACCGCAAAGGCGCAAAGAACGCAAAGTATGATTTTTGGCCTTTTTTCTTGGCGATCTTCGCGTCTTCGCGGTTCATTTGCGCTCACCCAAGCAGCTACACTCAATAGTAGGATCACCGAGAGAGCATTTTTCTTTTATTCCAGGAGGCATTATCATGAAGAGAGCAGTCAGTGTAAGCATTGGTTCTTCCAAGCGCGACAAAGCTGTCGAGGTTGAGTTGCTGGGTGAGCAGGTGCGTATTGAGCGCGTCGGCACCGATGGGGACATGGAGAAAGCCGCTCTTTTATATAAAGAACTGGACGGTCAGGTGGATGCTTTTGGCGTCGGCGGCGCCGATTTGGGCGCCCTCGTCGATGGGAAGTTCTACCCCTTCCATTCCGTGCAACCCATGGTGCGTTTTGTAGAACAAACCCCACTCGTGGACGGCGGCGGGCTGAAAAACACCCTGGAAAACAAAGCCCCCGCATTTATAGACCAGGCCATCGGCGAATATATTGCCGAGAGAGGCCGCAAGGTTTTTGTCACCCTGGGCGTGGATCGTTGGGGCTTATCGAAATCTTTCGTTGAGGCCGGTTATGAAGTGGTCTTCGGCGACCTGATGTTCGCCCTGGGCGTGCCCCTGGCGATCAAGTCGCTCGCAGGGCTGCGCCTGCTGGCTAAGTTGATGATTCCCATCGTGACGCGTTTCCCCTTCGAATGGCTCTACCCCACCGGAGACAAGCAGGACGAACGCGTCCCCAAATATGAGAACTATTATCAATGGGCAACCGTCATCGCCGGTGATTGCCATTATGTCAAAAGCCATATGCCCGATGATATGCACGGCAAAGTCATTGTCACCAACACCACCACCCCCGAGGATGTCGAACTCTTCAAGAATCTGGGTGTGAAATATCTGGTCACCACCACGCCGGTACTCAATGGCCGTTCCTTTGGCACCAACATGATGGAAGCCGCCCTGGTAGCTATTTCCGGCAAGGGCCGCCCATTGACCTGGGAAGAATATAGCGAATTGCTAGATCAACTGGGCTTTGAGCCGCAAATTCAGGAGCTGAACTAAACATGGATGCCATTGTCATTGCCGGCGGCATTCCCACCCCGGAAGAGCCGCTCTACGCCTATACCCAGGGCGAGGCCAAAGCCCTGGTAGATGTGGCCGGTAAGCCTATGATCCAATGGGTGTTGGACGCCCTCGGTCAGGCAAAAATGGTGGAAAATGTCATCATCATTGGGCTACCTGAAGACTGCGGCATTACCTGCCAAAAACCGCTCTACTTCGTCGAGAACCAGGGCAGCATGTTAGGCAATATTGTGGCCGGAATCCACAAAATGCTGCAAGTCAACCCCCAGGCCGAATACGTCATCAGCGCTTCATCTGACATCCCCGGCATCAACGGCGAGATGGTCGATTGGCTGATCGAGACCGCCACGCAAACCCGCCACGACATCTATTACGGCATTGTTAAACGCGAAATCATGGAAACGCGCTACCCCGGCTCAAACCGCACCTTCACAAAACTGGCCGATATGCATGTCTGCGGAGCCGATATTCACATCGCACACAAGTCCATGGTCACCGACCCCGAACATCTGGCGATGTGGGAAGAACTCATTGGCAAGCGCAAAAGCCCGCTCAAACAAGCCGCTTCGATCGGCATTATGACTCTGCTCCTGCTGCTAATGGGAAAACTACCCCTCAACAATGCCATCGAACGCGTCTCCAAACGCCTCAACATCACCGGGCGGGCAATCATCTGGGGTTTTGCCGAGCCGGCCATGGATGTAGACAAACCTCACCAGCTTGAGTTGCTGCGCGCCGATATGGAGCATCAACTGGCCGCATGAGTTTTAAAGAGATCCTCGCCCTCGATGCCCGTTTTTCTGAGCGCCTGCGCGTGGCCGAAAACCCGGGGCTGTTGCGCAATATCGCCGCCTTCTTCGCCCACTCCGGCGACTCGTGGTTTTGCTTGCTCGCGCTGGGCATCCTTTGGTGGCTGGGCACAGAAGCTTGGCGTTGGCGGGCGACCCTGCTTATCATCGCCATTATCATCACCGCCGTGCTGGTACTGATGCTAAAATTCACCATCCGCCGCCAACGCCCGGCAGGCGAGTGGGGTGAAATCTACCGCACTACCGATCCGCATTCCTTCCCCTCCGGGCATGCCACACGCGCATTCCTGCTGGCAACCATGGCTCTGGGTCTCGGCCCGGCCTGGTTTGGCGCTGCCCTGGCAATCTGGGCGCCCCTGGTTGCCCTGGCACGGGTGGCAATGGGCGTACATTATCTCTCGGATATCTTGGCCGGGTTGGGGATTGGCGTGGTGATGGGGATCGTCATACAGATGGTTTTGGTTTAATCAGATCGCGGACGACTGACCGCTGACCGCCGTCTGCTGTACGCGGTCGCTATTCCCAATGAACAAGCGGACTCTCTTCCTCATCCTGGAGCTGGTTCTATTTTCCCTGAGCCTGACCCCGCTCCCGCGCCTTGCCGCCGTCGAAGACGCCTACCAGGTGGTCGCGGCGGTGAACGCTTTTCGCACATCGCAAGGATTGCCCGCACTACAAATCGATAACGCCCTGATGGCCGCCGCCCAGGCACATAGCGACTATCAGGCTTCCATCAGTCAGGTGACACACACCGGCGCAGGCGGCACGCGCCCCACCGATCGTGCCATCGCCTATGGCTTTGGCAATGGCGCTCAGGTTTTCGTCTCGGAGAATATCGCCGGCGGCATGACCATGACCATCAACACCGCCATTTACAGTTACTGGCAAGACAGCCTGCACCTGCACACCATGCTCAACCCGGCAGCTTTATATATTGGCGCAGGCGTCGGTGTTACAGGGAATTATGTCTACTACACGGTGGATACCGGCTATTATGTCGGCGCGCCGGGGAGCGGCGCACAGGCTACCACCGATCCAGGCGCTGCCTATGTACCGCCAACGGCCAGCGGCCCGGTAGCCGACCCCTTTGTGAAAGCCGAACCCGGCGAAGACGGCTCTATTGTGCACATTGTCGGCTACGGCCAGTCGCTGATCGGCATTGCCAACAGCTACGATGTCGAATTGAACACGCTGCTGCAACTCAACGGCCTGACAATGGATAGCGTCATCTACCCCGAGGACGAGATCATCATTCAACCCTCCTATACGCCCACGGTAACAGGAACCCCGCCCCCGCCCACGGCAACCCTCACGCCAACGATCACCCTCACCACCCGGTTTGTTTCCCCCACTCCACTGCCGCCACCGACCACCGCAGCCCCATCGCCCACTTCCACCCCTTCGCCGGTGGTCATCTCGCCCGAACAAGAACCCATCGTGGTAGGAGCCGTACTGATCTCAATGGGCATTCTGCTGGCCGTCATTTTCGGCGGCTATCTTACGAGAAAACCCAACTCATCTTAATATGCCAAAACTCACCACCCGTTACACCAACCAACAACTCGCCGAAACCTTTCGTCGGATTGCCGACTTACTAGAGATAAAAGGCGAAGTCATCTACAAAACCCTGGCCTACCGCAAGGCTGCCGACAGCCTGACTGATTTGGGGCGCGACATCAACGAAGTCGCCAAAGAGGGCGCGCTGACCGAGATCCCCGGCGTGGGCAAAGCCATCGCCGAGAAAATTGACGAACTGCTCGCCACCGGCGAGTTGAGCTTCCTGAACAAACTGACCGAAGAAGTGCCGCTCTCGCTGGCCGATCTGCTGGGCATTCAGGGGCTGGGGCCGAAGAAAGTTGGGCTGTGCTGGCGCGAGTTGGGCATCACCACTCTTGACGAACTCAAAACCGCCGCCGAGGCGGGCAGACTGCGCGATCTACCCGGGATGGGCGCCAAATCCGAAGAGAAAATCCTGGCTGGGATCGCCGCCCTGGCGCGCCGCTCCGGGCGCACGCCGTTGGGCATCGCCTGGCCTTTTGCCCAGGATTTACTGGCCTGGCTGCGCGCCTTGCCCGGTGTGACAGCAGCCGAGGCCGCCGGGAGCCTGCGCCGCATGCGCGACACCGTCGGCGACCTGGATATTCTCGCCGCGGCGGCGGACTCTGTCCCGGTGATGCAGGCCTTCGTCGAGCGCCCCGATGTAATCGAGGTGCTGGGTCATGGGCCAACCAAATCGAGCGTGGAGTTTGCCAACGGGCTGCGCGCCCAGTTGTGGGTGCATCCGCCGGAACGCTTCGGCACCGCTCTGCAATATGCCACCGGCTCAAAAGATCACAACGTGCGCCTGCGCGAACTGGCCCTTGATCGGGGCTACTCGCTCTCCGAACATGCCCTAAAGCGCACCTTCGATGAGCGTGAAATCACCTGTGCCACCGAAGAAGAAGTCTACCAAACCCTGAGCCTGCCCTGGATTCCACCGGAATTGCGCGAAGACCGCGGCGAGGTACAAGCCGCCCAAGCGGACGGGCTGCCTGCCCTAATCACCGTCGGCGACCGCCTGGCCGAACTGCACTGCCATTCTAACTGGAGTGACGGCAAAGCCAGCATCCGCGAGATGGCAGAAGGCGCCCTGGAACGCGGGCTGAAGATGATCGTCATCAGCGACCACTCGCAAAGCCTGGGGATTGCCAACGGCCTCTCGGTGGCGCGCCTGCACGAGCAGCGCGCCGAGATCGAGGCCCTGCAGAAAGAACTGGGCAGCGCCATCCGCATTTTGCAAGGCGCGGAGGTCGAGATCAAAGCCGACGGCCGTCTCGATTATACGGATGATGTACTCGCCGAACTCGACCTGGTAGTAGCATCGTTGCACACCAGCCTGGGGCAACCGCGCCAGCAAGTCACACAACGTTTGTTGAACGCCATCCGAAATCGGCATGTCGACATTATCGGCCACCCGACCGGGCGCATGATTCCCGACCGCGAGGGTGCCGACCTGGACATGGACGCTGTACTGAACGCGGCGGCGGAATCGGGCGTGGCCCTGGAGATCAACGCCCACCCCAGCCGCCTTGATTTGAACGACATCTACGCCCGCCGCGCCGCCGAATTGGGCATCCTCCTGAGCATCAACACCGACGCCCACGCGCCGGAGCATTTCGACCTGATTCATTTTGGCATTGCCACTGCCCGCCGCGCCTGGCTCATGCCTAAACAAGTCATCAATTGCTGGGCTGTGGGTGACATTTTGGCGTGGCTGAAAAACCGCTGATAAGGGAGGTAGATATGACACAACTTATTCTTGGCCCCATCATTGGCGGTCTTTCGCACGAGAGCGCCTACTTGTGGGGACGCACCAGTAACCCGGCGGTGCTGCACGCCTGGCTGGGACAGCAGCCCGATCTCAGCGATGCCCACCTGGCAGCCACGTCGCCCCCACTCGGCGAGCAAACCGGCTGCGCCGGATTCGCCGCGCTGACAAACCTGACCCCAAAATCAACCTATTACTACGCCCTCACGCTGAATCCTACACCCCCTCCTACGGCGGCTCAGCCCTACCCCTGCTTCACAACCTTCCCAAAAGATGGCGAAAGCCGCTCGTTTTCTTTCGCCTTTGGCTCATGCTTCTTACCCAATGACCCCCATGCTGGGCTTATCTTCGAACAACTCGACTCGCTGCGCCAGGCTTCCACTCATGATCCTAATAAAGCCCTGCGTTTTATCGTACTGCTGGGCGACCAAATCTACGCCGACGATCACCAACACAACCAGCTTGGGCGCGTTGCCCGCAGCCTGGATGATTACCGCGCCGTTTATGCGCATACATGGTCACAGCCTGCGTTCCACAAATTGCTGCAAAACCTGCCTGCCTTTATGACTCTCGACGACCACGAAGTAGATGACGACTGGGCATGGACAAATTATGACCGCCTGCAAGCCCGCATCCCAATTTGGGACCGTATCTGCCGCCGGATTCAGGGACGTCCAGAAACCGAACGCCAAATTAAATTGAAAGATATTCAAGCCGCCCTGCAAGCCTATTGGGAACACCAGGGCATGCACGCCCGCGACTATGTTGACCGGCTGCATTTCGACGAAGCGCTGGGAGTTTATCCACTTAAACACAATGACCAGACCTCCCTGGCTTATACTTTTAACTATGGCGCGGCGGCCTTTTTTGTTATGGATACTCGCACCCGGCGCATCAAAAAGTCGCTGCGTGACCGTACCATGCTTGGCGAAGGACAATGGCAGGCCCTCGAAAGCTGGCTGCGGAACGTCAAAGACAAGTACCCGGTCAAGTTCATCGTCACATCTTGTGCGCTGCTCTTCCGCATGTGGAGCGACCTGCCCCGCGACCGCTGGACAGGCTTCCCCAAAGAGCGTCACCGCCTGCTGCAATTCCTGGCCGATGAAAGCATCGAAGGAGTTCACTTGCTCACCGGTGACCTGCATTCAGCCCACGCTATCAGCGCTGAGTTACGCACCCCCAAGGGAAACGGCATCCCTTTGTGGGAATTCTGCTCTACCCCCTTCAATCAAAGCCCCAATTGGTTGGCTAAGGCCGCCTACCTGCCGCTGGCCGGTGAGCCGCTGCGCAATCAACAACTTCATTTCGTCTGTGCAGAAAATAACTTTGGAGTCGTGCGGGTAGAATTCCGCCCCCAGACCAAACCGAAAGTCAGCTTTACGATCCACCGGCTCGATGGCGCGCCCCCTGTGAGTTTGGATACAACCATTTAGTGCGCGACCATACAGGCTGCTGTCTTAAGCGATTACGCTGCAACCAGGCGTTGATCGGCTTCCCAACGCAGACCTGCTACCGAGGCCGATTCGCCCAATAAACGCGGCAACAGCCGACTCAGTTTAGCCGGATCGCCGGTGGTGAGGTATTGTACTGCTCCCAAAGCGGATGCTGGTGAGTTTAACCCGCGGGCTTTGAGTACGCGCCCTACCTGACGCGCCACCGCCGGGGCCGGGTCGATTACTTCCACATTGGGGCCGGTAATTGCTTCAATCAGCGGAATCACAAAGGGGTAGTGCGTGCAGCCCATCACTACCCGGTCGATACCGCGAGTCAGCATCGGGTGCAAAGCCCTCTCAAGAATATCGCGCGTCTCCGCCGTATCCAAATCCCCATTTTCGATTTGCGTTACCAAACCGGGGCAAGTGTCTTGCAGCACGGTCACGCCCCTGGCAAAGCGCTCAATCACCGAGGCGTACAATTCCCCCTGGAAAGTTGCCGGGGTTGCCAGCACGCCCACGACGCCGCTCTGGGTACGTTCGGCAGCCGGTTTAACCGCCGGTTCCATGCCCACAATTGGCACATCGGGGAACGTCTCTCGCAGGTGGCGCAAAGCCGCTGCCGAAGCCGTATTACAGGCCACGACAATCAGTTTGGCCCCTAGAGAGAGCAAATAATGGGTAATGGCTTCGGAGAAGGCGCGTACATGCACCAGCGGACGCGGCCCATAAGGCACATGCGCTTGATCAGCCAGAAATAGTAGATCTTCATAGGGAAGCTGGCGGCGAATTTGATGCAGCACCGAAAGTCCGCCTACCCCCGAGTCAAAAATGCCAATCGGTGTGCTCGTGTTCATTCCCCTTCTCGAGCGGCCCCCACAAACGCCTCGAAGAGCGCCCGCATTGGCGGGTGTTCTTGCAGCCATTCCGGGTGCCATTGTACCGCCAGCCCAAAAGGATGATCGGGGAGCATCGCGGCCTCGATCAATCCATCCGGGGCGTGGGCAATGGCCTGTAACTCAGGGGCCAGGCGGTCTATGCCTTGATGGTGCAGGCTGTTGACCTGAAGGGTCGTCGCGCCGACGATCTCGGCCAGGAGGCTTTCGGGATGAATAGCCACTTCGTGTGCCAGATAGTTACGCGGCCAATCTGGGAAAAATGTGTGCTCAATGGCGTTGGGGAACTGGTCGCCAATATCTGTGTAAAGGCTGCCCCCCAAAACCACATTCAACGTCTGGATGCCGCGACAGATCCCAAAGAACGGCAAATCTGCGGTTACCGCTTCCTCTGCCAGGATGCGTTCCACCCGATCACGGTCGGGGTCCACACCCTTCACTTTGGGCGTAGGTTGAGCGCCGTATTGGGCGGCATCAATATCCCCGCCGCCAGTGAGCAGCAAACCATCAAGAGAATATAGCATTTCTTGAAGTTGCTCATCGGGCAATCCCAAAGGGATCAGCACCGGGATGCCGCCTGCTTGAGCAATCGAATGGACATAGGCTTCAGCAACACCAACACCGGGGACATTGTATTTACTAATATAGCGATCGGTTGTAATACCAATGAGTGGTTTTATCATGTGGGTTAAACCAAAGGGGCGCAGCGGAAAATTGGCTGCACCCCTCATCTTTACCTAATTGTTGGAAAGTTGCCTGGCAATGATTACTTGGTGAATTTTTGCTTCAAACGGGCGCGTTTGCCAGTACGCTCTCGCAAATAGTAGAGTTTTGCCCGGCGAACATGGGAGTGACGATGAACGGTCACTTTTTCGACGCGGGGTGACTGAGTCAGGAAAGTGCGCTCAACACCGATCCCGTTGCTGGCAATCCGCCGCACGGTGAAGCTGGGGGTCGTGGCGCTCTGGCGCTGACTAATTACCGTACCCTTGAATTCCTGAACTCGTTCGTTGGTACCTTCTTTAATCCGCAAGAAAACACTCACGGTATCGCCAACATTGAGATCGGGAATATTGGGATTTTCAGGAGCTTTTACAGCATTCAACAATTCATTCATTTTTCTTACCCTTATTCAAAAATTTCGGGGGGCTTCAGGATAATAGCTAGGCTGAAGTTTCCGTTTTTCATAATACATAATAAAGCCGCCCTTGCGCCTTTAGCGGGCGGACGGCTGGGGATTATACCATGCTGAATTGCAAAAGGGAAGAGAAAAAGCGGCATCTTGCGATGTTACTTGGCAAGATACTCTCTTGCCAGCATCAATGCAGCCAGTGTTTTAGCGTCGCGCAATTGTGCTTTTTGGGCCATTTCGAGGACGCGCACGTACGAGATGCGCTCAACACTCAGAAACTCATCGTCATCAGCAGGCAAAACCGAGGGGGATAAGTCGGTCGCCAAAAACACGTACATATACTCTGTAGAATAGCCTGGCGCCAGAAAGAATTCACCCAACTTGTGCAAGTGGCCTGCTGCCATACCCACTTCTTCCTGAATTTCGCGGCGAGCGCATTCAAGAGGGTCTTCTCCGAGTTCTAAAGTCCCGGCGGGGAGTTCAAGCAGTTGCACCCCGGCAGCATGACGGTATTGGCGCACAAAGAAGACATCTTGATTGGCGTCGATGGGGAGAATAGTTACCGCGCCGCTGTGCTCAACAATATCAAGTTGGGTAATGCGATCATCAGGCAGACGAACTTGATCTTGACGCACTGCAAAGGCTCTGCCGTGGTATTGTTTTTCAGAATGGATGGTTTCGAACATTGATGACTCCTAAATTACTTGACCAAAGTTGCTACCCTAAACATTTAAGGACTTACGCAGTCCGATGAAAGCTATTCCGAAAATAGGGCTTTCCCTGCGTAAATGCGTAACTCCTAACATTTATCCTTCGACTGCGATGCCTAAATACAACCGAGTAATCTGCTGCATATCATGCAACTCGCGTCCATTGCCTTAAAAACAAGGATGTGCGGGCATACAATACCTCGCACATCTCTATGTTGTATATTCAGCGATCGCAAAACAAGCGCTAAGGAATTTGTAACGTTTGCCCGACATTCAACGTGTAGGAGCCTGTCAGGCCGTTTTTATCCACAATAGCGCGCGGGTCAACGTCGCCAAAGAGACAGGCTATCGAATTCACCGTGTCGCCACCCTGAACGGTATAGGTTGTCGGATGCTGGCGCAAGGCGCGCGCGCCTTGATTGAAGTGCGGGGCGTCCTGCGGAATGGCCAGCTTCGTTCCAGGGTAGGTCATCGAAGAACTGGACAATCCATTGGCTGTCAACAAAGAAGCCGGTGCAATATCGAAGCGGCGTGCAATGCAATAGGGAAACTCTCCAGGCTGAAGCGTGTAGGTACTCGGCACATCGTAGGTTTTCACAGTTTCAGCATTGGTGCCTGCGCCTGTATCTGTGTCTTCTTCTTCAGCAGCCGGAGCAGCTTGCGGTTGTGGAGTCTCAGTAGGTTTCGGCGCTTCGGTTGCGGCGGCTTCCTCAGCAGCCATCACCGCGCTCTCGCTTGTTTCCGCTGGAACTGCACCGCCACTTTCGGCAATTGCTGTCTGTGTTGAAAAATCTTCCAAGACATCCATGGGGGCGCGCGTGCCTTCGGGAACAGGGAAATTGCCCTCCTCGGTCGCGACCACAGGAGCCGAAGCGCTTCGCTCGCACGCAGACAATCCAAGAGCCAACAATACAAACAGAGCAATCACCGTCCAATTGTATTTTTTCATCCTATTGCTCCTTTGAGATGCGACAAGCTAATCAGTCTGAGTTTTAGGAGAAATATCCCTAAACCGGCTGAACAATTGTTTTACAATACTAAAAAGGATACTAGCATATTCATGGATTAGCGTCAAGAAAATGTGTTCTTCAAGCATCGTCCGATCGAATGCGGCTTCTTGACACCAAAGATTTCAAATCGAATGTATAATATTCATGGGCTTTACGCAGTTCGTTGAAGATTTTCCCGAAAACTGGGGCTTTCATTGTCGCAAGTGCGTAACTCCTAGGTTAGAAACAATTTCGTATTTCCCACTCTCGGGGCTTCGGCCTAGCTAATGCAAGGAGTTCTTCATGGAAACACGTATTCTGATCATCGAAGATGATATTGTCAGCCAGAAACTACATGCGAAAGTCATGCAATCGGTAGGCTACGAAGTAACCACTGCCGAAGATGGGCTAGAAGGCCTGATGCTTGCCAAAGAACAGGAATTTGACCTGGTTATTTCAGATGTCATGATGCCGAATATGGATGGCTATGAAACGTGTCGGCGGCTGCGAGAAAACCCCAAGACATCTCAAATTCCCATTTTATTGCTCACTGCGCTAAATAATCTCGAAAGCAAAATCAAAGGTTTTGAAGCCGGAGCCGATGATTACCTGGCCAAACCTTACGAACCCGATGAGTTAATTGCCAGAGTCAACGTACTCTTGCGGAGAACTGTCGTACAGGAAAAACCTCGCCAACTCCTTGATGAACATGGCAAGGTCATTGCTGTTTTTTCACTGCGAGGCGGCGTGGGCGTTTCTACCATTGCAGCGAATCTCGCGGTAGGGCTGGCCCAATTATGGGGAAATGAGGTTGCGTTGGTCGATCTGGCGCTCACATCGGGGCAGGCCGCTCTTATGCTCAACTTGCCCCTCCGCAATACCTGGAGCGATATTGCCCAAATCGCAGCAGATGAAATTGACCAGGATGTCGTAGGAATGGTCATGCGACAGCATAACAGCGGAGTCCATGTTTTGTCATCTCCGCGCACGGCAGAAGAGGGCGAACTTCTCGACGCTAACAAAGTCAATCGCACAATGGAGCTTTTGCAGCAAAGTTATGATTATGTGGTCGTGGATCTGCCGCATTATTTCTCAGACACTACCCTGGCAGGGCTTGACCGCGCCGAAGATATTTTGCTCATCTTAGCGCCCGAACTGGCGTCAGTACGCTCATCAGCAATGGCATTGGAAGTCTTTGATACGTTAGAGTACGCGCGTGAACATACGCATCTGATCTTGAATTGGGTTTTCGAGCGCCAGGGTTTGTCGAAAACAGATATTGAGGCGGGGTTGAACCGAGAAATCAATCTCATCGTTCCACACGCTGCCGATATGTTTGTACGGGCGATCAATTTTGGCACTCCGCCAGTCTTCGAAACACCGGAATCCCCCCTGGGAGTAATTTTCGAAAATCTGGCATTTTGGGTAAGTCAAGATAAACACAAAAAACAACGCCCCGAAGAGCCTACTGAAGCCTGGCAGCGACTAGCCAAACGTATGCGCAAGCGACGGCAAGAGAAATAAATTCCCTAGCAAAAAAGGGTGTTGCGCAACACCCTTTTTTTATTTTGGTCACTGATCAGATTATTCAGCTAAACGATCGCGCAACGCTTCCAGATCCACCTTGAGTTGCTGGTACGCTTCTTCCAAATTGGCAACTTTCTCCAGCGCGCCGTCAAGGTTGCCGGAATCGCCAATTTTTTCTAATTCGAAGGCCATGTCGGCAAAATCAAAGGCCCCAAAGGTTTTACAATTTGATTTAAGGGTATGTGCGGAGCGTGTAAATAACTCGGTATCTCCGGCAGAAAAGGCATCTTTCATGCTCTGAATAAAATCAGGCCCACTGGTAAAAAATGTATCGATTAGGTCGGTAAAAAACGGGGCAAATTCATCGCCCAGCACTTCACGGTATTCATCAATAGCTGTAGGATCAATGGCCATTTGGCCCTCCTCGTTCAGGTTGCTTGATGTCGAATATTATAACAGGACTTCACCGCTCGCAAAATTAGAAACGCAAGCAGTTTCAGTGAAACAGATTTCGGAACATGACACACTCCAAATTCAAGCTATGGCAGTGTTGATAGCTCAGTTTCAGATACGTTTATAGGCATCATCACGCGGCGCGAAGTGACCGGCAACCTCTGCTCAAGGCGATGCCGTAGATCCTCATCGAATACGCGGGGCTTAAAAAGGAAACGAGGCGCTATGCGCCTCGTCATCTCGTTTTTGTTATATCAAGTTCTTAGTCTGCTACTGCGAGTTGATGCAACTCCAGAGGACGAAATTTGTAACCATACACCAACATACCGCGATCTTCGTCGCCTTCGGCGCGCAGCTTGCGGGTGACCATTTCAACCGGCATGCCGATCTCCACAGCCTGATCGCCTAAATCGGTGAGTTGTGCGGTGACTACCGGCCCTTCATCGAGTTTAACCAAAGCAACGGTATAAGGAGCCGCAGCCTGATAGCCCGCGGGCGCGTTATTTAAGGTGGTGTAGGAATAAACTTCGCCGCGGCCGCTAAAATTGTAGAGCGTTTTCGCTTCATCTCCACATTCGGGGCAAACATCCCGGGGAGGGAAGATCTTAGCATCACAATGCGGGCAAACTTCGCCCACCAGAGCGTAACGTTGTTTTTTTAGTCGCCAGTGACGAGGAATTTCCATACTAGTTCTCCTTGTGTTGCATACTCGCAATTGTAGTGTAGCCGGAAAAGCTATCAGGAACTATCAAGTTCGCCAGCCAGCCGCAAAGTGTGATTATCCATGCGCCGTTAGCACGTGGGTTATGGCTGTCGAAGCCGGGCCGCCCAAACACTGAACCAGCGCATTTTTTGCATTAGAGATCTGATTTGCTCCGGCCTGACCGCGCAACTGAAGTACGGCTTCGACAACTTGATAGACACCCGCCGCGCTCCAGGGATTGCCGCGCGCTTTCAAGCCCCCCATTGTCGAGATCGGCAACCTCCCTCGGAGGCTGGTATGGCCCTCTTCAGCGAGTGCCCACCCCCGGCCGCGCCGCGCTAATCCCACCGCTTCTAATGAGAGGGCCGCGTATATCGAGAAAGCATCGTGCAATTCAAAGAAATCCATCTGATCGATGGTCGCATCCGCCTGTTTGCAAGCGCGCGCCACCGAGAGGCGTGCTGCCCGAAAATCCAGCGGATCTTGCCGATCGTGTAACGCCAGGGCATCCGTGGCCGCGCCTGATCCGGCAACGCGCACCAGAGGGTGAGGATAATCGGGTGGCAGCAGCTCGGGGCGGGTCAGCAATACGGCGGCAGCGCCATCGGCATCGGGAGCTGCATCGAACATATTTACTGGATCGCTGACCATCCCGGCGCGGGCGTACAGTTCGGGCTTGATGGCCTTCCGGAACATGGCGTGCGGGTTGCCAACACCATTGGCATGCGCGACCAAAGGGAAACCGGCCAGCGCATTCCCCGGGAGATCATACTCGTAAAAATAGCGCCGCATCAACAAAGCCGCCTGCGCTGTCGCGGTTAAACCCTGAACAGCTTCGTAATCGCTCTCCAGGCTGGTCGCCAATGCGCTATCCACTTCGGGGCCAACTTTGTCGGTCAACTTCTCTACACCGACAACCAAAGCAACATCGATAAAGCCCGATTTCACCGCCAGATAGCCCGCCCGCAACGCGGCTCCACCGGAGGCTCCTGCCGCTTCGATGGAATAGGCCTCAATTCCCCACAGGCCGGCAAAATCGGCAATCAACACGCCCAGATGCGCCTGCCCAGAAAGCTGCGGGGCAAGCATATTCCCAACAAACAAGGCCTGCGGGCGCAACCCACCCGCGTCGGCCTGGGCTTTTTCAATGGCATGATAGGCCAATTCACGCAGTGATAGATCCCAGTGTTCACCGACAGCGGTTTGCCCAATCCCTGCAATCACAACTTGTGTCATCGTCTCTACCCTATTTCATCAACAGCTTACCCCGCATGCGGGTGTAAGCAGCATAATCGATTTCGGTTCGGCGGGCAATATAAGCCTGCGTTTTCGGGGCCGCATCGCGGCGCGCCAACAAGCGCTCGGTAACCCGGATGCCAAACGCATCGGAGCCGGCGCCGGAGCCAAACGAGACCATTAAGATGCGGTCGCCGGGTTGAGCAATATCGAGAATGGCGGTCAACCCGATGATGGCTGCTCCGGAATAGGTGTTGCCAATCACAGGAACCAGCAACCCAGGGGCGATTTGCTCTTTGCTGAAACCAAGCTGGGCAGCCACCCGGGTGGGGAATTTGGTGTTGGGCTGGTGGAAGACGGCGTATTGATAGTCTTCTGCGGAGGTACCGGTCGCATCGAGATAGGACCGAGCCGCGGAGGTGATGTGTTTAAAATAGGCCGGTTCGCCCGTGAAGCGCTGCCCGTGTTCGGGATATTTCTGATACTCCCGCCGCCAGAAATCGGGTGTATCGGTGACATAAGAAAGGCTGCTCTCAATGACGGCCAGGGCTTCTTCAGCCGGGCCAATCAGATAGGCCGCGCCCCCCGCTGCGGCGGTATATTCGAGAGCGTCACCAGGGCGACCTTGAGCGGTATCCATGCCAATTGCCAGCGCGTATTGCGCCATTTCAGAGCCAACGAAGCCCATTGCCGCGACCATAGCCTCGGTGCCTGCTTTGCAGGCAAATTCCCAGTCTCCGGCCTGGGTAAAAGGCACGATCCCCAACGCCTCGGCAACAATCGTTGAGGTCGGCTTGACGGCATAGGGATGCGATTCAGAACCGACCCACACGGCACGGATGGCTTCGGGGTCGATCTCGGCGCGCGCCAGGGCATTGCGGGCTGCCTCAATAGACATGGTGGCGGTATCTTCATCGGGGCCGGGGACAGCCTTCTCTTGAATGGGTGTGCCCCCGCCGCCGCCTGTCCAAAGGCGGGAAATTTCTTTGGCCGGTAGACGATAACGCGGCACATAAGCCCCATAGCCAACAATGCCAACAGAGCGGGAGGGCTTGAGGAGCAGCTGATTGATTGAATTGGTCGGTTGTTTCATGGGTTGTCTCACTTAATGCATAGACTCAAGGATTTCTCTGGCGCGGTCAATACGCACCCTCTTCTCGGCTACTAATTGCTGCGCCAAACGGGTGATTGCATCGCCTTGCGCGCCGGCGGCAATGGCAACTTGCCGGGCATGGAGACTCATATGGCCGCGTTGAATGCCTTCAGTAGCCAGGGCGCGCAAGGCGGCCAGGTTCTGAGCTAATCCAACCGCAGCCATAATCTCTGCCAATTGGCCGGCGCTAGAAATTTGCATGATCTTTAAAGCCACCTGTGCGGCGGGATGCACCCGCGTGGCGCCGCCGACAATGCCTACCGCCAGGGGGAGTTCCAGTGATCCGACCAGGTTGCCATCGGGATCGCAGCCCCAGGCGCTTAATGAGGTATAGCTGCCGTTTCGAGCGGCATAGGCATGCGCGCCGGCTTCCACGGCGCGCCAATCGTTCCCTGTTGCCAAAACAACCGCATCGACGCCATTCATGATGCCTTTGTTATGGGTGGCTGCCCGGTACGGATCTACCGCAGCAAAAGCCCAGGCGGCAATAATGCCATCGCGCACTTCTTCGGCAGAAAAATTGCCAAAGGCCAGTTCGGCCAGCGGAACTGTGCAGCGCGCGCGGGCCAGGCGGCGGTCGGCCAAATTGGAGAGAATGCGCAAATGGACGCGTCCGCCGGTGAGCGCTGCTACTTTTGGCGCCAGGTGTTCACAGGCGGTATTGACAGCATTGGCGCCCATCGCATCGCGCACATCGTAGATCAGGTGGGCGACCAAAAATGGGCCAATGGGTGAATCTTCGATGACGCGCACCTGCAAATCGCGCGGGCCGCCGCCCAGTTCGGTGAGGATAGGATCAATTTCACCGGCTTCGGCCAATAATGCGGCTTTGTTTTCTAGCAATGTCAGGCGAGCAACATGCGGCTCTGGCACTTCTAAAATTTGCATTTGGCCGATCATTTCTGGAGCGGTTGTATGTGCATAAAAGCCGCCCCCGGCGCGCACCAATTTTGCCATGAACGAAGCCCCGGCCACAATTGAAGGCTCTTCGACGGCCATAGGCACAATGACATCACGCCCATTGATCCGGAAGTTCAGCCCCAAACCAACCGGGAGGGCATGCATTCCGACGACATTTTCGATCATGTGCTGGGCCTGGGCCAGAGTTAGCCCCGCTTCTCCTTTGAGCACAGGAATATCTTCGGGGGCCAGCAGCCCACTTTGAGTTAGATAGGTGAAGCGTTCTTCAATAGAGCGTTGATAAAAACCAGGTATGCGAGAGCTTGACGATTTTTTAGCCATGTTTCTTCTTTCATACACATCCTATGCGCGCGCCGATCCAGATTAGCAATCTATAAGATTTTAGGCGGGTAAGCTAGCAAAAACTATCAGGAAGGTCAAAATAAGGTAAAATTGGACACGAGGATCCGATTATGGTGACACTGACACGCGAACAACTAGAAGAGCGGCTTGTTGCTCTGCATCAGGGGAGTCTACAACTGGTTTCCGATTTGTCGCGCAATAATGTGTTGGAGCGCATTGTTCGCCTGGCGCAAGAGCAAGCCCAGGCGCGCTATGCTGCTATTGGGATTGTCAACGAAGACGGTGTTTTGGAAAAGTTCATCCCTGTCGGAATGAGTGCCAATGATATTGCTAGAATTCCTCACCCACCGAAGGGAGCGGGATTAATTGGCGCGCTACTTGAAGAACAGCAATCTATTCGCGTGGCTGATATTTCGAAGGATGCACGCAGTGCGGGCTTCCCTGAAAACCATCCTGCTATGCGTTCGTTTTTGGGGGTTCCTATCAAATCTGGCGAGCGGTTGCTGGGCCAAATTTATCTGACCGATAAAGAAAATGCCCCAGAATTTACCAAAGATGATGAAAGAGTCATCGAAACACTGGCCGCATATGCTGCCGTAGCGATTGAGAATTCTCACCTTTATGAAAGCGTCTTAAAACGCGATCAAACACTGACAGAACAATTCGACGATCTAACATTGCTGTATAACCTGGCGAAGGCTTCTGCAAGCGCTTCGGGAATGGATCAAATTTTAGATGAAACGCTCATTCAGGTCATTGAACATTTCAAAGTGGAGGCGGGGGAGGTTTTCTTGCGGGAGGAAAACAGCGATGTACTATGGTTGAAAATGCACCGCGGCGAAGCCTCGGAGGCATTTTGGTCTTGTGAGCGTTTTCGGTTTGGCGAAGGCATTGTTGGCCAGGCCGCGCTTGAGAACAAGTCACACGAAAGCCCTGTACTCGAAAAAGATGTCGTCTGCTTGCGCCCGGCGCTGATTGAGGCCGGATTCAAGCGCATTATTTGCATTCCATTGCGGGCGACTAATCGCATTGTTGGGGTACTCACCGTAGCCAGTCGCAATAATCAGCGCCTCAACTGGCGAGAGATGGAATTACTCGAAGCGATTGGCACCTGGACTGGCACGGCTATTGAAAATGCCCGTTTGCAGCAACAGAGTCGCCGCATTGCCATTTTAGAAGAACGCGAACGCATCGGCATGGATTTGCACGACGGCATTATTCAATCTATTTACAGCGTGGGGTTGGCCCTGGACTATGCCCGCATGGTGCTGGATGACGACGTAAAAACGGCACGCCAGAAAATCAGTGAGGGGATCGAGGGGTTGAACAGCACCATTCAGGACATTCGAGCCTACATCTTAGATTTACGTCCCCGGCAGCTTCGCGGGGGTGAATCGTTGACTCATGGGGTTCAGCGCCTTTTGGACGAATTTCGCCGCAACACGAAATCGAAGACTACATTAGCTACATCGGAAAATGGTTTTGGCGGATTACCCCGCCAAAACGCCCTGGCATTATTCCATATCTGTCAGGAAGCATTAGCAAATGCCGCAAGACACGCCTGCGCCCAAGAGGTCGATGTGCAACTATGGACCACCGATGAACAGGTGTTACTAAAAGTCAGCGACGATGGCAGCGGATTTGACATAGATCAAGCCAGCGAACTGATTGGTCATGGCCTTTCCAACATGCACCGCCGCGCCCGCAAAGTGGGCGGCGATGTTACGATTTCATCGAAGCTTGATCACGGAACGACCATTATGGCCTGGGTTCCCTGGAAGGAAACCTCCTCACCCCCTTCAGACGACTAACCTCACCGGTTGTCGCGTATTCCCCCTTCTGACAACCTTAATTTTCAGCGAACAGTCCCCCCAAGAATGCTCTCAACGGGTGGCGAAAATGCCGCTGCATCTATCCCGAATTGGTGTCATCAATCATTCGTGTAAACAATTCGACAATCTCAGGGTCGAAGTGAGACCCGGCTCCCTCACGTATGTACTGGAGGGCTTCATCTTCTGACCATGCAGCTCGATAAGGGCGGTCGGATGTTAATGCATCCCACACATCGATGATGGCAAAAATTCGAGCCGCCAACGGAATGCGCTCACCCTTCAGCCCATGCGGATAACCTGTACCATCCCACCTTTCATGATGGTACATAGGAATATCAAGCGCCTTTGCTAAAAAACTGATTGGAGAGAGCCACTCATGGGCATACGTGACATGCTGGCGCATAATTTGCATTTCTTGTTCGTCGAGTGGCCCGGGCTTTTGTAATATTCGATCGGGGATCCCCATTTTTCCGATGTCATGCAGCAGTGCGCCGCGACGGACATGGGTTATCTCTTCTTCGCTGATTCCTAGTGCGCGTGCCATGCGGACAGCTAATTCGGTCACCCGGCGGCCATGGCCTTCGGTTTCCATATCGCGCAGTTCGAGGGCCTTCGCCCAACCCTCTAACGTCGTGTCGTATGCCAAAACCAGCTCTAAATTTGAGCGCTGTAAATCACGAAACAATGTTGCGTTATCAATGGCAATTGCAGCCTGCGTTGCTAAGGCATCCAGGAAATTAAGCCATTCTTGCTCTAACTCGAGGGGTGAGCGGTGGAATATTTCCAGCACGCCCTTCATTTGGCCTTTGGCAACAAGGGGTATCCCATAGTACGAGGCAAAATCTTCATTCTGCAGAAGAGGATCAATTTCTCCACTCGTTGACAGTTCCACCATATGGAGCGGCTTTCGTTCCAGGGCTACGCGCCCGGCAAAGCCCTGCCCTAATCGATAATTTATGGATTTGATTCCAGTTGCCCGGAACCCTCGCCCAGCCGTAAACTCTAAGAAGTTGCTCTCCAGAGGCAGCAGTAAAACATCAGCAGCATCGACATTTAACTGGAGGGTAATCTGTTCGAGGAGGATATTTAAGGTCACTTTTAAATCAATACTGGCAGAAATGGCAACATCAATATTATGCAAGGTCTGCAATTTCTGCAACTGGCGTTGTGCATCATCAAATAGGCGCGCATTTTGGATGGCAATTGAAGCTACATTTGCCATCGCAGCTAAGATATCCAAGTCGTCTTGGGAATAGCCATCCAAACGGAAACTCTGTACTTGCATCACACCAATGGTCTCCCCCCTATCTTTCATGGGGACAAATAACGCAGACTTCGTCCATTCATCATTATCAGCATCAGGCGGAGGCCCTTCAGTGATCTTCCCATTTTCAGTAACGGTGTATTTGGTCGCGGTGTTTTCCATGGCCTGGCGGACATCGCGAATATAGAGAGATGAACCTGAGCGAATCACCTGACTTTGCATGCCTTGCCCTTCTGCTTCAAGCGGAATGGGGGGAAACTGCGCTACATCCTGCACAACCCCCTCGGCAATAACAAAACCGGCGTAAAGCAGTTGTTTTTTTGTCTCGAAGAAAGAGATAATGAAAGTATCCACATCCATTAATTGACGCACATGCTCATAAATCGCGGGGAAGATATCATCGAGATTGCGGAATTCCCCCAACGTAAGCGCCAATTGATTGGCGGCCAATTGCTGCTGCAACAACCGCTGCACGCGCTGCTCGGCATATTTGCGCTGGCGCTGCTCCTCGACTTCGCGTAATGCACGCTTAACCACCAGCCCTAATCGGGACAACCGTTCTTTCAATACATAGTCGGTTGCGCCGGCTTTCAGACTCTCGATAGCAGTTTCTTCACCCAATGTGCCGGATACTAAAATAAAGGGAATGTTGAGGTTTCGTTCGACGAACAACGCCAGGGCTGATAATCCATCAAACGCGGGGAGGTTGTAATCTGCCAGAATCAGATTGAATCCCCCCTGGTCCAACATCTTCAGGAAATCTTCCTGTGTTTCAACGCGTATGACATCGCAACGAAAACCCGCCTCTTCAAGCCGCGAAAACTCAAGCTCTGCGTCTAGAGGATCATCCTCCAACATGAGAATCTTCAACGTCTTTTCAGGCTCAGACATTTGTGTTTTTCAGGAAGGCACTTCGTTCGTCAGCACCCAGAACAAACCTAAGCGTTTGACAACTTCTAAAAATCGATCAAAGGCCACCGGTTTGACAACATAGGCGTTGGCGCCTAATTCGTAGCTCTTGACAATATCTTGATCTTCGTGCGAGGAGGTCAGCACCACTATGGGGATCATCCTCAATTCCGGGTGGGTTTTCACCTGCCGGAGGACTTCTAGCCCATCCACTTTAGGCATTTTCAAGTCGAGGAGAATGACCACTGGCTGCTCTTTGGGTCGTTCTGAGAATTTTCCTCGATAAAAAAGATAATCGAGCGCTTCTTCCCCGTTCTTAGCCACAACAACTTCATTGGCCAGGTTATAGTCTTCCAGGGCAATCAGGGCCAACTCAACGTCTTTTGGATCATCTTCGGCCATTAATATTTTTTTTGTACCCAGCATACGGACCACCTGTCACACTTGTTGAGATTCAGTGTATCTTATCATTAAATTGTTAATGAGGAAGAAAAATAGCATGCGGTCTCTGAGAATCCGGGGTAGGTATCCGCATTTTGGGGAAATCACACACTCAAATGAGGGGTAGACTCCTCCCTCAGGATAGCATTTTTCAACAAATTGTCAAACTGAGCCTCGGGAAACCAACTTACAAGAACTTACCACCTTCATCACCCTGAAAGAGTAGATTTATCCAGTACTCATCGACAATCCGCGCGCAAGAAACTTGCCCTCTTGCTCTTTATACCTTATAATTTAATACGTTCGCACCATATTTCACTAACCCCAGACATCACCATCACATCGCACCGCGGGGGAGGCATACCTTTGTGCGTGGGCGCAGGGGTGGCGTAGGACTCAGGGAATAAGCCGATGCCCAAAAAACGCCCTTTTTTTATAATCTTCCCATTGATGGCGGTGATTTTCAATATCACGAGCCAACATCGGTCAGACTCTATTGAGAAAAATCGTTATTCGCCAAGAAGGATCCCCATCCCCCCTCAACAGTTCATCGCAACGTCAAGCCGCATTGTAGCCTTGTTCATGCGTATCTTGTTGCTAACGAGCATGCTGCTGAGTGCTTTGCCTAAACAGCCAGCTTTGGCTGTAAATCTCTATCCTGAGATCGATGTACAGCGTCCTTCGGGGACTTCCATCGTTGACGGAGGTACGGACAATGTGGGAAATCAAGCAGCTGGAACAGTGAATCTCACTTACATCATAGACAATACCTTAGGGGCGAGTCAGCTCACCGTTACAGGCGTCACTGCTTCCAACCATGTCAATATCAGCGGCTTTAGTGT
>CAYFMI010000063.1:0-24494 GCA_964344175.1 uncultured Anaerolineales bacterium | reverse complement strand
TTATTTAAATCAGTTTATGCCTCAAGTGTTCAAGGTATTCTTGACCACCACAAAATTCTCCTAAATCCCTAAAATACGATAAGATTAGTAGACACATTACGATCCAAAAATGGAGGTTACTCGTGCAATATATCAACCTCGGAAAAACTGGCTTGAAAGTCTCGCGTATTTGCCTGGGGATGATGACCTACGGAACGCCAAAATGGCGCGACTGGGTGCTGAACGAAGAAGAAAGCCGCCCTTTCATTCAACGCGCCCTGGAAGCCGGGATCAACTTCTTTGACACGGCCAATGCCTATTCCGCCGGAGTCAGTGAAGAAATCACCGGCCGTGCCCTACGCGATTTCGCCCGGCGTGAAGAAGTAATTATCGCCACAAAATTATTCTTCCCATATAATGATAAACCTAATCAGGGCGGCCTCTCGCGCCTGCATATCATGCAAGCCGTTGAAGACTCGCTCCGCCGACTGGGCACCGACTATATTGACCTCTATCAGATACACCGCTACGATTACGAAACCCCCATCGAAGAAACCCTCGAAGCGCTGCACGACTTGGTCAAATCCGGTATGGTGCGCTATATAGGCGCTTCGAGCATGTTTGCCTGGCAGTTCGCCCAGTCACTTTATCTGGCCGACCTGCACGGCTGGACGCGCTTCGTCTCTATGCAAAATCACTACAACCTGGTTTACCGCGAGGAAGAGCGCGAGATGATCCCCTTATGCCGCGATCAGGGCGTTGGCATCATTCCCTGGAGTCCGCTGGCGCGCGGCTTTTTGGCGGGCAACCGCACCCGCGATAAAGAGAAAGGAACTGCGCGCGCCAAATCTGATGGCTACGCTCACGATATGTACTATCAAGAGCCTGACTTCGACATTCTCGACCACACGACAGAACTTGCCAAGCGCCACGGTGTGACCCCGGCTCAAATCGCCCTGGCCTGGATACTGCACAAACCGGGCATCACATCCCCCATCATCGGGGCCAGCAAAATGCGCCATCTCGATGAAGCTATCGCAGCGATAGACATCCAACTCAATGATGATGAAATCACCGATCTCGAAGAACGCTATCAACCCCACCCGGTATTGGGGCACAGCTAATTTTTCTTGATGTCATCAAAAAAGGCCCACTGGATCGAGGTCGGCAGCCCGGTTCGTTCTGAAGCAGAACAGGGCATCTACAGCGCGGCATACACCCTGAGCGAACTCACCCAACGCGGTGTAATGGCGGCTGAGCGGTTTGGCGAATTTCAAAATACCACCGGCTTGAGTGATTTTTATTGGCGCACCTATTGGTCACGGGGAGACATCATCGCCGCAGGCGGACGCAGCGAGATCATCCGCAAAACCGATGCCGTTGTTATCTTCTTGCACGGCTGGGATGGCAGTCAAGCCATTTGGGAGAATCTGCCCGCACAGTTGTGCGCCGCCGAGACAAACATACTTGCTTTGGCCGCCGATGTGAATGGTTTTGGCCGCTCCCCATTTCACAGCCCAGAAAACCTAGACTTCGACGACTGCGATCCCGCTGCCGATATGCGCGCCATAGAAACCTGGCTGCATGCCCTGGGAATACTCGGTGGGCAGCGGCATGTGCCAATTGTATTCGTGGGGCATTCGATGAGTGGCGCAGCATTATTCTATTTTCGCACAAAACAATGGAAACAGCACCGCGTTGGACGCTGTGCCCTGGCCCCGGCTCTTCTGATGAACGATACTTTGCGCAAGGGCTTTTACCGTACGCTAGGGGTTGGCATTTGGGCTGGGCAACGTTTGCAACTTGAGGCCCTCACCGAAACTATCTCCCCCTTGATTATCACCCAGCTCATCTCCGGCTCAAGTAAGACCGTGCAAAAGGAACACCAGCGCATCTTCAAAAGTACGCATAAGTCAACACTGGCGCATACATTTTTCGCGATGGGGCAAGCCAAACAACCTTCCAGATCTGGCGGGTGGGGGCACTTCAAGGTTATTCTGGGACACAACGACCGGCTGGTAGGGCTTAGCCCCATGCTCGAACTGCTGGCTACCCTGGGTTTTCGCTCGCAGCAAATACGCGTTGTATTGGGCGATCATTATTTTTTCTCTGTTGGACACCACAGCCGAAAACTGCACAGTGAGGGACGACAAATCGCATTTGAAGAGATCCGCGATCTCGTGCAACAATGCCATCGTTAAATAGCGCTAGTACCACAATAAGCTTGACTCTCGAACCAATCGTTTCTACAATTTCAATATAGAACATCACAGCATGTTGAATATGCTTTGATATTCTCTTCGCACGTATCGAATTTCTTCTTTCAGTTCATCTACACAACAGACACAAGGAGGCACTCATGAAAGGTTGGCTTAAAGCAGGTCTTATCGGCGCTGGAATTTTGGTAGTGCTTAATTTGTTGGGCATTATCCCCTTTGTCGGGTTCTGCATTATCCCGCTGCGCTGGCTTACGTATATCGGCGTTGGTGTTCTAGCGGCTTCCTACATGCTTGCGCCGCGCGAATCAGGTCTGGCTGCTAAAGAAGGCGCTATCGCCGCGGCAGTCGCCGGGGCAGGCGGCGGGATTGTCGGGCTGATCATTTCCCTTGTACAAGCCGGCACAACCGGCGCGTTGCAAATTGGCGATATCTTACGGCAAATGCCCCCCGAAGTCCTGCAAGGTCTGCGCGAGGCCGGTATTCCGCCTGAAATGATCTTCGGCGGAGCGGGCGGTGGAGCTGCCGCCGTTGGCGGGGCTGCTGTGTGCGGGTCGGTGTGCTGTCTCGGTGGAATACTCTTTGCTGCGGCGCTTGGCGCTGTTGGCGCGGCCATCTATGCCAGCACCAAACCGAATTAAGAACTTCCCAATTGAGGGTGTCCAGTCCTGCGAGGACTGAGAACCCCAGAAATTCGAATACCCCCGGAGAACTTGAAACTCCGGGGGTATTTTGTTAAGGGTATAATATATCTCCACTATTTCGCAAGGAGAATCATCTATGTCTGGCTCATTAAAGATCGTCATCCCTATGGCCGGTTTTGGCACACGCTTGCGCCCGCATACCTGGAGCCGCCCCAAACAACTTGTCAGTCTGGCCGGTCAAAGCGTACTCGCCCATGTGCTTGATATGTTCTCGACGCTGCCCGACCCCAAAAATATCGAGTTCATCTTCATTGTCGGTTACCTGGGCGAAAAAGTCGAAGCCTACATGCGTGAAATGCATCCCGAATTCCAGGTGCGTTATGTCGTCCAAGACGAAATGCGAGGGCAATCCCATGCTATCTATCTGGCCAAAGAATTTCTCAATGGCCCGATGTTGATGGTTTTTGCCGATACATTGATCGAGTCAGACCTATCGTTCCTGGAAGACGAGCCAGCCGACGCAGTAGCCTGGGTGAAGCCCGTCCCCGATCCGCGCCGATTTGGTGTTACCGAAGTTGGCAAAGATGGCCGGGTCACCCGTCTGATTGAAAAACCCAAAGACGTCAGCAACAATTTGGCCGTGGTGGGTTTCTACTATTTCAAACAATCACAGGATTTGATCTCCGCAATAGAAGCGCAGATGGATCAAGACCGTCAGCTTAAAGGGGAGTATTACCTCGCCGACGCTATCAACATTATGCTAGAGCGCGGCGTCACCATGCGCACCGAACGCGTGCAAACCTGGCTGGATGCCGGAACCGCTGAGGCTGTTTTGGAAACAAATCGCTATCTCTTGAAGAACGGTCATGCTAATTCAGAGAAGAGCAAACCAGAGGGCGGCGTGACACTAATCCCGCCGGTATTCATTCACCCCCAGGCGCGAGTCGAACACTCGGTCATCGGCCCTTATGTTTCCATCGGCCCAAATTGCACGGTGCGCAATAGCGTGCTGCGTGACGTCATTGTCGAGAAAAATACCCGGCTTACCGGGGTGAGTCTCGAGTATTCTCTGATCGGTGAAAATACCACCATCGAGGGAAGAACGCAAAGCCTCAATATTGGCGACAATTCAGAAGTAAAAATATAAACAAAATGTTCGAACCCATTATCGGTCTCGAAGTACATGCCGAAGTCGCCACCCAATCGAAGATGTTCTGCGGCTGCCCGGTCGTCGATCTAACCCAGGCACTCCCCAACAGCGCCGTCTGCCCGGTTTGCTCTGGAATGCCTGGGACATTGCCGGTTATTAATCGGCGGGCGGTGGAATACGGCTTGCGAGTAGCGCTGGCCCTGGGCTGCGACATTCCCAGCACAAGTATCTTTGCCCGTAAAAACTATTTCTACCCCGATCTTCCCAAGGGCTATCAGATTTCCCAATACAAACAACCGCTGGCGGAAAATGGCATTTTGCGAATACGCACATCTCAGGGGACACGCGCCATCCGCGTGCGCCGTGTGCATCTCGAAGAAGACACCGGCAAGCTGACTCACACGGGGGAGGGCAGCAGCGCCCATAGTTTGATCGACCTCAACCGGGCGGGTGTGCCGCTTTTAGAGATTGTCTCCGAACCGGATATGCGCTCGCTAGAAGAAGCGCGTGCCTACGCCGAAGCGTTGCGCAGCCTGCTGCGTTATCTGAACGTTAATACAGGCGACATGCAAAAAGGCGTATTGCGTTTCGAGGCCAATATATCGGTACGCCCGGTGGGGGCCACGAAACTTGGCACACGCACCGAAGTCAAAAATCTGAACAGTTTCCGCGCCCTTGGGCGCTCGTTGAGTTTCGAAATTGAACGCCAGAGTGACTTGCACCGCCGGGGCGAAGCGGTCATTCAACAGACCATGGGCTGGGATGAAGCCCGTCAGGTAACCCTTCCACAACGCAGCAAGGAAGAAGAAGACGATTACCGCTACTTCCCCGAACCTGACCTGCCTCCGCTGGTGATTGAAACCGCCTGGCTCGAAGAAATACGCGCCAGCCTGCCCGAATTGCCGGAAGCAAAATTCAAACGCTTTGTCACAACCTATGAGCTAAGCGAGTACGATGCCGGTGTGCTGGTCACCGAGCAAGAAACCGCTGCGTATTTCGAGGCGGTGTTAGCCACCGACTCACGCGTCAAGCCAAAGCTGGCTGCCAATTGGATCATCGGCGATCTCTTTGGGTTGATGAATCAGTCTGGGGTTGGCCTCAGCAGCTTACGAGTGAGTCCGCAACACCTGTCGGGGTTGTTGAACCTGCTTGAAGATGCCACCATCAATAACAGCACGGCGAAAACCGTCCTGGCCGAAATGTTCACCAGCGGAAAAGATGCTGAAAGTATTGTTGCGGCACGTGGTCTGCGTCAAATCTCCAATGAAGGACAAATTCAAGCAACCGTCGCCGCCATCCTAGACGAAAACCCCGATGAATTGGCCGCCTATGTCAACGGCAAAGATGGACTGGCAAACTGGTTCTTTGGGCAAGTAATGCGCGCCACCAAGGGCAAAGCCAACCCTCAGGTCGTGCGCGATGAGCTAAACCGACAGTTAGCAGCCCAAAAATAACAGAAATGCCCTGGGAATAATTTCACATTCCAGGGATCTGAATGTCACTTGACGGCCACTAACCCATCTGCTACGCTTGTGGCAACTACAAGGAAAATTGGTTATACATTGCTATGCGAGTATGCGAAATACCAACACATGTTGTAGAGTACTTTTTCTAGCGGGCACCACGCGGTGCCCGCGCATCATGTCTGCGGCTTGAAGAATGACCGATACTCAATCCCGCCTCACCAATCGCAGAGCAAAAGATCGCTGTGCAGGCCTCAACCTGAGCAGCCACAATATCAATCCGATTAGGAGATATTCAAGAATGAGCGAACAAATAAATGCTTTTAAGATGGCCCAAACCCAATTTGACAATGTGGCCAGCATGCTTAACTTGGATCCCCAGGCCGCCGAGATGCTGCGCTGGCCAACGCGCGAATTCCGTTTTCAGATTCCCGTAAAAATGGATGACGGTTCGATGCGGGTATTCTTCGGCTATCGTGTACAGCATAGTGATGTGCGCGGGCCATCCAAGGGGGGCATTCGTTTTCACTCATCAGAAACCCTCGATACCGTGCGCGCGCTGGCAATGTGGATGACCTGGAAAACAGCCGTCGCCGATATTCCCCTGGGGGGCGGTAAAGGCGGCGTGGCTGTCGATTCGGCTTCGCTTTCGATCAACGAACAGGAGCGCCTGTGCCGGGGCTGGATTCAGCAAATTTATCGCAATATTGGCCCCCGGCAGGATGTCCCTGCCCCAGATGTAGGAACCAACCCGCGCATGATGGGCTGGATGATGGACGAGTATTCCAAACTGGTGGGGCAGTTCACCCCCGGCGTGATCACTGGCAAACCCGTAGGCGGGGGCGGCTCTTTGGGGCGCACCGAAGCAACCGGGTTTGGGGTTGTGTACACCATTCGCGAGGCGCTAAAACACCTCGACATTGACCCCACCAACGCCATCGCAGCCTGCCAGGGCTTTGGGAACGTGGCCCAATACGCGGCCATCGGCTTTGTAGAAATGGGCGGTCAGGTGGCCTGCGTTTCGTATTGGGATCGTGACGATCAAAAACCCTACACCGTCAGCCGAAAAGACGGCATCGATCCGGCATTCTTGCAATCGATCACCGATGTATATGGCACTATCGATAAGGACAAAGCGCGTGACTCAGGCTATATAATTGAAGATGATATGGCCTGGATCAGCAAAGATGCCGATATTTTGATCCCTTCTGCGCTAGAAGGGCAAATCAACGGTGATACAGTAAGCCAGATCAGCCCGCGGGTGAAAGTGGTTGCCGAAGGCGCCAACGGCCCCACAACCCCTGAGGCTGATGCAGCCTTCAAGACGCGCGGCGTCTTCAATATCCCCGACTTTTTGTGCAACGCCGGTGGCGTTACCGTCTCGTACTTTGAGGGTGTCCAAAATGACATGAACTTCTACTGGAGCCGTGAGGAAGTCTTGAGTAAACTCGATGACAAAATGACAAAAGCCTTCCACGATGTTTTGGACATGGCGCAACGTGAAAATGTATATATGCGAGATGCCGCCTACATGGTGGCGATTGAAAAAGTCGTCAAAGCTATGGAGCTACGAGGCTGGCTATAAATTAATAGTCTCTCATAACTAACAAGTGGTGGCGTGTAGCGTCACCGCTTGTTAGTTTTAAGCTATCGCGCTTCAACAAAAAGATCATTGCATTACCCGTAGAAATCCACTACAATTTTTATATGGCTTTTTCGGCTCATACAATGCGCAGCCTCCTTTTGGGGTGCATTCTCGCTATGGCGGTACTGGCGGTATTCTACTTACGCCGCAGAGCACTTTCACCGCTTGAATACACAGTTTGGGGGTTATTTGCCATTACGATCCCGATTATCGGGCCGTTTTTGGTAATCTGGCTGCGGCCAGGAGAAATCAATACACAATGATCAGACAGCATACTGGTCGCTTATAGTTTCCCAAAAAACAGGGGACACAAGGCTGCATTGTTGTCCCGCACACCCTGTTTTTTAGCCTGCTTCGACTGAAAGGAACTACCTATGAAACAAGATCGCACCCTGATCGGCATCTTAATGGGCATCATAGTACTGATGGCTATCTCTTTGGTAACATTCTTTCTCCGAGGCACTGAACAAAACTACAAGGCCGATGACAGCCCTGAAAACATCGTCCGCAATTATATTCTGGCATTGCACAAGGAAGATTACCGGCGCGCCTACGGTTATTTGCAGGATGCCAGCGCCAAACCCTCCTTTACCGAATTCCGTCAAAACTTTGTTGAAGCGTATTTCAAGGAAAACAGCGCCGGTGTCCAAATCAGATCCATGGAGATTATTGCCGATGAGGCCCTTGTTAATTTGTTGATCATCCACGGTGGTACGCGGCCATTTGATAGCTCTTGGGATGAACACAGCGATGCCTGGTTGATCTTACAAAAGAATCAATGGAAACTTAGTTTCATGCCATATCCCTACTGGGGCTGGGATTGGTATGTCGAAAGCGAACAATAACGAGGCACAACTATGCAAATTATCCGCCGTTTATATCGTTATCTGATTTCGTTCATCAGTCTTGAAGTCATTGTTTGGGGATTGATAAATCTCGCTCGCGCTACGTTTTCGGGAGAGATTATCGGGCAATATGCCAGCCAGTTGGCGGGTGCTCTGGCACTCATCTTCGTGGGGGTTCCCACCTTCTTACTGCACTGGATCCCTACCCAAAGGCGCGCGAGTGAAGATCCCGAAGAAAAATTCAGCCGTGTGCGCGCACTCTTCTTGTATGGCGCGCTGCTAGCTTTGCTGATTCCCATCACCCAAAATGCCCTGGCTATCATCAACCGGTTGTGGTTACTCGTCTTCCAGTTGCCGTCCACGCATGCCGTTGTCGGCTATTCACAAAACTGGATCGACAATGTGATTGCAGTCATCATCAACGGCCTGGGCGCTTGGTTCATTTTTTACATCACACATAAAAATTGGATCAGCCACCCCACGAACAAAGCTTTTCGCGAAACCCGGCGTCTCTTCCGCTACATCTGGGTGCTATACAGCCTGGCATTAGCTACGGGGGGTGTGCTGCAAGTGGCCCAATATATTTTTACGTTTGGCGAAACCCTGGGCGCCAGCCCACAAGCCAGGCTTGCAAATGGTCTCGCAATGCTCATTGTGGGCGTACCGCTGTGGGCATATACCTGGCAGCATGTGCAAAAATCACTCATCGAACCCGATGAGCAACAATCGCTCTTACGCCTGATTGTTTTATACATCCTGAGTTTTGTTGGCGCCGGAGGCGTCCTTATCCCTGCGGGAATCGTCATTAATGTTGTTTTGCGGGTCATTCTCGGTGAAAGTGCAGCTCTCGATGAAGTATTCCATAAACTTAATACACCGCTTTCGAGCCTGATTGCTCTTGGCAGCATCTGGCTATACTATGGGAAAGTACTCAAAAATGATATCGGCTTATTACCCGAAACCCCCAGGCGGTCGGGGCTGCAACGCACCTATTACTATGTTCTGGCATTCTTTGGTCTGGGAGCGGCATTCATTGGCGTGCAAATGTTGGTCTTCTACATCACCGACTCTTTGCTGGGCAGTTTTGCGGCTGAAAACATTATTCTGCGAGAGCGGTTATCGGCAGCCCTGGCAACCTTATTCGTCGGGCTACCGCTTTGGACGTTCACCTGGCAGCCCATGAACAAACAAGCGGCCCAGGATGGCGAGAGTGGCGATCATGCGCGCCGCTCTCTGGTGCGGAAAATTTACATCTATCTGATATTTTTTATCGGTGTGATCGGCGTGATGGCATCAGGAGGCGGGTTGATTTTTGAGTTATTAAAAGCGTTGTTTGGTGATCCAACTACAGAGTTGTTACGGACTTCGTTGACGTTGCTGGAAACCCTGGGCTTATTTACACTGGTGATGCTTTACCACGGCAACGCGCTGCGCAGTGATAACCGCCGGGCAGCGAATTGGTTGGCGACACGCCATGCTGAATACCCCACATTGATAATTGCGGAAGAAGCCGGTGAATTTACCGACATGATGACCGAAGCCCTGGGGCGCGAAGCGGAGACCTTGCCCGTAGCTGTTTTTCTAGTTGAAGAAGGCACTCCCGATGAAGATCTTTCCGCGGCGCGTGCTGTGGTGCTGCCGGCCTTCTTGGGGGTTTCTCCCCCTGAAGCACTCCGCCTATGGCTGCGAGATTTCGAAGGTCAGCGTATTGTTGTTCCAACACCAACCCACAATTGGTACTGGCTGTTTAGCAACCAGCACGATCTTGCCAGCGCAGCCCGCCAAACTGCCAAAATTGTTCGCCACTTAGCCGAGGAAGAAGCGATTCCCAAACTGCGTGAACATTCAGGCTGGCGGATCGTGTTATACGTTTTGGCAGGAATGCTGTCCCTGCCGTTTTTCTTCAGTTTGTTGAGTTGGCTGTTTATGTGAATCGGCCAGGCCGCCGGACTGTAAAAAATAGCCGGAGAGTTTCGTACTCTATCTATTTGCATGCATGAGATACATTGTCAGCATCTCATTGTTCATATATGCGTTGTAACGCCTGCTGAAACTCCAATACACTGAACGGTTTTTGTAACCAAATAATTTCACTGCGCGACAGCAATTCGCCCGCCTTTCCCTCCAGGGGGTGACCGGTGATAAAGAGAATTTTTATTGCAGGCCATTTTTTCTGCATCTTCTCATACAATGCCACACCTCCCATTTGAGGCATCACAACATCACTGACCACCAATTCGATATTCGTTGATCCAGATTCTAGAATTTTATAGGCATCCAGGCCGTTCAAAGCCGTGATCACCTTGAAGTGACAGGCTTCGAGCATAGCACACACAGCCGAACGCGTTGCCGGATCATCCTCGGCCAAAAGCACTATTTGGCCCTGCCCATCAAACAAAATGGTTTCGGCTTCACCATTTGCTTCTTCTACTAATTCGCGGAGTGTGGGCAGGTAAATATGGAATGTCGTACCAATGCCCACCTGGCTCTCGACATCAATATAGCCACCATGCTGCTTCACAATCCCATACACCTGCGCTAATCCTAAACCTGTCCCTTTACCGACGCCTTTCGTTGTGAAGAAGGGTTCAAAAACCCGCTGTAAATTTTCAGGGGAAATGCCCTCACCTGTATCGGTTATCGCCAGGCGAATCCATTCTCCGGGGGTTAAATAGATCATTGGCATCTCATCCCCATCTTCAAGCTGTAGACGATCCAACTCGAACTGGAGCACGCCTCCTTCGGGCATGGCATCGCGGGCATTGACTGCCAAATTCATCAATACTTGCTGAATGCGGGTCGGGTCCACAAATACCGTGTAGGTTCCAGGATGATATTCCAACTGAGTTTGGATGGTTTCGGGCAGCATGCGCTGGAGGAGACGTTCGATCTCTTTCATAAATGGCAGCAAATCTACCTCGGTTTGCTCCATCACCGAGCGGCGGCTAAAATCTAAAATCTGACGGATCAGGCTGGCGGCGCGTTGCACCTGGCGCTGAATGACCAATAAGCGATCGCGACTGACATCGGACAGATTGGCGTCGGTCTTGAGTAGATCGGTATAAATCACAATTGCCGCCATGATATTGTTGAAGTCATGGGCAATTCCAGCAGCGAGTTGACCAACTGTGGCAAGGCGGTCTTGCATACGGCTGCGCTCTGTGATTTCTCGCTCGCGAGTCACATCACGGATCATGATCAAATATTCTTCGGCAGTACCACCAATAACCGAATTCGATTGAACTTCGAAACGGAAACGCGGCGACTCGCCCACGGCAATTTCAATGGGCAATGGGTCATCTTGACGTGCGAGTAGGTCGGGCAAAGTAAATGAACCTAATTGAGATACCTGATCACCTACGTTGCCCGCAGACAAATGGGCCAGGTATTCCTGACCTAGAGAGTTTGCGGTTAACAAATGATATTTCTCGTCGAACAATAGAATGCCAATCGGCAATTCTTTGATCAGGCTTTCCAACCGGTACTGCTCGGCAGCCAAACGGTCTACTAAACGGTTGATCTCCTGGTAACGTTTAGCATTGCTGTAAGCCAGTGCCACCTGTTGGCAAATAGCCTCCAACAAATGGAGATGGTCTTTCGTAAAAGCATCTTTTTCCCTGTGATGCACCGATAACGTTCCAATGACATTGGCGCCATCAACAATGGGCGCGGCAATGGCCGACAACATATCCCGATCGGTTTTTGCTACCTGACGCCAGCGCCGGTCTTCATCAATATTTTTAACAAAGGCGGGTTGTTTCTCTTGAACTACCCAGCCTGCCAGGCCTTCTCCCAGGGGTAAAACTACTTCTTCGCGCACAAGGGCATCTTTTTCGCGATCATAAGCCGCTATCGGATTGAGCAACCTTAGATCACTATCGTAGAGAAGCGCCACACTACTCGCGCCATCCAGCGCCCGGCAGGTTAGTATCACTGCCTGTTCCAATATTTTCTCTGGATTGAGACTTTGCGTAAGCGCCCTGCCTATTTCGTACAACAAAGAAATACGGCGTCGTTCGGTGTCAAGTTCTACAGCCCGTTTCTCAAGGGTGCTGAACAAGCCAGCATTGTCAAGAGCGATGGCGGCCTGGGCAGCAAGGGTTTCGAAAAATATTCGCTGATCATCGTCAAAGGCATGCGGCTGAAAAGATTGAATGGATACGACGCCCAGCACGCGCTCTTGCACAATTAGGGGAACACCAAGCCAGGAACGCATCTTCTTTTCGTAACTCGGCGCGTAGATGGGATTCACCGGCAAGGTATCTTCTAGAAGATCATGGAACATTAAAGTCTTCCGATGACGAATCACCCATCCTGTCAAGCCTCCCTCGCTAACCGGCAAGTATTTTCCAACAAAAGAGTGCACAGGCTCACCAGATTCCATTGCAACCACAACGGTGACCTCATCAGACGGCTCTTCATACAATGCCACCAGAAATGAATCGGGGACAATCATGCGCTGCACTTGTTCGTATAATCGCGTCAGCAATACATCGGTATCAAGGGCACTGCTTGTTGCCAGGGCTGTATCATAGAGACCAGAGAGTTCGTAGGCACGCCGCTGTACTTCACTGAATAAATGTGCCTTGTCAATTGCAACAGCGAGTTGGTCTGCCATTGTTTGCAACACCTGGACATCTTGCTCATCAAAAGCAGCCTCTCGGCGGGATTGCACATCCAGTACGCCAATAACGCGATCCCCCAGCATAAGCGGCAACGCCATTTCAGACCGCGTCTCGGGCAACAGAGGTTGTTTGAAGTGTACGGCATCTGCCCCTACATCAAGGGCAATGCGCGGCTGACCGGTTCCGGCAACTGTGCCGACAATCCCCACTTTGCCAATTTCGAGTTTATGGCCTGTAGCCAGCAATTCTTCACCCACTTCGCCAGGGGCTGCCGCCAAAACCGCAAACTTATTCTGATCATCTACCAAAAATATGCCAGCATGATAGAAATCAAAACGGTCGCGAATCAAGGTAACCGAACGATTCAAAAGTTCGTCTACATCTCGGGCGGCAGTTGCGTCACGGGCAACTTCAGCCGCAACCTGCAATTGCACCGCTCTTCGGCTGAGTAAGCGCCGGGTGTTTTTTCGTTCGGAGATATCCACCAGCGTGACAATTACTGCCGGTCTCCCTTGATATTGGATGGGGCCAGAGACAACTTCGACTTCGATTTCTTCGCCAGACAAGCAAATAATCTTCAGTTCTGTGGGGGGCAAGAATTTCTCCCAGGCCTGTTGCGCTCGTTCACGCACTAATTTTCGATAATCGGGATGAACAAAATGAAAATGAGATCTGCCGATAAGTTCACTGGCGTCTTTAGCGCCAATCAAGTTCGAACAAGCCTGATTCACAAAAAGAATGCCCGAATCGCAATATACGGCAACCGCGACAGGAGTCACCTCGACCAATGTGCGATAGCGCATTTCACTTTCACGCAAAGCATTTTCAGCTTCGCGCTTCTCCTGGCGTATTTTCGTATCGCGCATCTCACGCTCGATTATGGGGATAAGACGCGTGTAATTCCCCTGGTCTATATAATCTCTTGCACCGGCGCGCATAATCTCTACAACCACATCTTCTCCCCCTATCTCATCTGAAACCACAACCACCGGCGTGTCGGGCGCTTTCTGCACAACTATTTCTAATGCTTCCATGCCGCCAAAGCCGGGCAGCACATAATCTACAAAAATAATATCCCACTCAATATTCGTGAGAGAGGCTTCCAACGTTTCAGCTGATTCGACCCGATGCCAATCTGTTGGATACCCACTTTTGCGGATCTTTTCGACTAAGCGTTCTGCATCTTTCTCTGAATCTTCAACAAGAAGGATTGAGAGTTTTTTCGCCATACGCATAAACCTTTATAACCTACCCATTATAGCGTTACGCACTTGCGCAGGAAAAGCCCGAAAATCTTTCATCGAACTGCGCAAGTCCTACTACTATAAAGATTTTACAAGATATAATTCACCGCGCTTAAAACCGCGCTCAAGATAGTAGCGTCGTGTGCCAATGGCCGAAATTACTACCAGTCGCCGATACCCTTGTTGACCAGCAATCGCCTCGGCACGCTCCATCAAAGCTGTACCTAATCCGGCATGCTGTGCTGCACCATTGCGCTCTTGACCGACCTGTAACGATTGACCGTAAACATGCACTTCACGAATAATCGCCGCCCCCCGCAGATCATCCAGACCGGTAGCTGGTGCGCCGGGTTTGGGCAATGAGAGGCGCAAAAAACCGGCCAGGCGATCATCCGCCGTCACATAGGAGAGAAAATGCTCCTCAGCATAATCGGCATCATAGACCAGATCATCCAAATTCAACGAATCGGGCAAAACACTTTGGCCGCGCACTTCCCGGCAGCGCACACATTGGCAGCGCTGGCCGCGGCGTTCCATCTCCCGACGAACATCCATCCGCAGGCTGGTGCGCCGGTTCCCTTCCACAACATTCGTCGAGGGGATATCGCGAATGACGCGATTCACACGGCAATAACGCGGGATGGTGGTTTTTACATCGGCGATCAAATCGATCAATGCTTCGGTTTCATAGGGCGTATATTCGCCGCGTTGCCAGTTTTCATATAACTCGGCGTTCGCCAACAACTGCGTAGGATAAATTTTCAACTCATCGGGAGCCAACCCGTCCCACATGCGGGCAAAATCCTGGCGGTCTGATTCCAGCGTTGCTCCCAGCAGATTGGGCATCCAATGGGCCACAATTTTAAAGCCGCCTGCTCGCAATAAAGCAAAAGCTGCCCGCGCCTCGGCGGCAGTATGACCACGCCGGTTCATCTGCAATATTCGGTCATCCATACTCTGCACACCAATCTGCACTTTTGTCACCCCTAATGAACGCAGCCAGGCCAGCTCTTTGGGAGTTACGTGGTCTGGGCGAGTCTCTACCACCAAACCCACATTCCGATGCGAGGCCATTTCATTCAATGTCTGGGCTTCTTCTAGGGTTGGCGCTTGCGTGCCGTTCATGGCCTCAAAGCAACGCTTTAAGAACCAGGTCTGATAATCCTTGCGGTACGAACTCCAGGTGCCGCCCAATACCAGTAATTCAATTTTGTCGGTCGGATGTCCGACCGCGTGCAGCGCTTCGATGCGGGCCGAAACCTGATCGAAGGGATCAAACTCATGATACAAAGCGCGCATCGCCCCTGGCTCATCGGGCAGATAACTTTTTGGCATGCGCACATCTGTGGGGCAGAAAATGCACTTACCCGGGCAGGGGTAGGGCTTGGTCAACACAGTCACTGTCGTCACGCCCGAAAGTGTGCGCATGGGTTTTAGCCGAATTTTCGCCAGCAGCGCCGGGTCTTTCTCCCATTCTCCGCCCTCAACCAGGTCACGGTATACGGCTACGAGAACAGCCTTGTTTAAAAAACCGCCCCCGCCCGGTAATGGATTTCGGCGCAATGCATCAAATACTTTGTAACCGCTGCGGATATCCTCCAGCGCCTGGCGCGCCAAAGTCCGCTTCTGCGGGGTTATTTTTCGTGCTTCGAACCAGGCTTGATCTTCTTTTCTCACATGAACACTTAATTTATTGGCAGATGAAGTATAATCCGCAAAATAGATTGAGCGGGGCTACTTCCCCGCGCTCCGACAGTACCGCGAAAATAAAAACCATGCAAGCAGCTACCGCTAAACAACTTATCCAACTCAACCAGCAATTTTACCAGACCTTCGCCAAACATTTCGCCGCGACCCGGGCACGATTACAGCCCGGTGTGTTACGCATTCTCGATGATCTGCCCCTTCGGGCAACCCTATTAGATTTAGGTTGTGGAAATGGCGAATTAGGACGCGAACTAGCCCGCCGAAAATACTCGGGAAATTACCTGGGGCTAGATTTCAGCTCAGAGCTGCTCGACGCCGCCCGCGCCGGGGTGCAGAAATCCCCCAACATCCACTACGCCCAGGCAGACCTCACCAAGCCCCACTTCTCTGCAAGCCTTAACCTGCAATCTGCGACCTTCAACCCTATTCTGGCCTTCGCCACTCTGCATCACATCCCCGCGCAAGAAAACCGTATAGGGATGTTAAAAACCATATATGCCTTGCTGCCCCCCGGTGGACGTTTCATCCACTCAAACTGGCAATTCCTGAACAGCCCGCGCCTAAAAGCACGTCTCCAGCCCTGGGAAACCATCGGCCTCACCACCGCCGACGTAGACCCCGGCGACTACCTGCTCGACTGGCGGCGCGGCGGATACGGCCTGCGCTATGTTCACCACTTCAGCCAGACAGAGCTAGCCAATCTGGCCGCAGAAACCAACTTCAGCGTAATCGAGACGTTCTACTCTGATGGTCAAGAGGGGAATTTGGGATTGTATCAAGTCTGGGAAAAATCATAACTGCAAACGGCACACTTCAATCGTGTCGCGGATGCCTCGCAGCGTAATCGATCCGTCGCGGTCACATTTTAGTGCATCGGCAATTTGCCGCGCCGCCGAGTCTTCTAAGACCGCTTTACTCAACCAAATATCGTTACCCTCGGCCTGGTCACTCAAACGCGCCGCGATATTTACCGTACTGCCAAAATAATCCAGGCGGCCATTAAGAGTCACCACAATACATTGCCCGGCATGCAAGCCCACCTTCAGGCGCAGGCAATCTTCACCGGTCAAACCGGCATGGTGATTCAGCGCCGCCAACCCACGCACGCTCTCGATCACCCCATTCAGTGCGGCGGCGTTTTCAAAAAATGTTCCCATCACGCCATCGCCAATCGTCTTCACCGCCGAACCACCATGCCGCTCCACCGCCGCGAAAACAACATCAAAATGCTGACGCACCAGGTGGTAAGCCGCGGCATCACCCAACTTCTGGTACATGCGTGTCGAGGCTTTCAAATCTGAGAAAAAGACCGCCAAATGCTGCACCCCCAGGGAGTGGTCTGGCGGTAATACCTGGATGCCCAATTTCTCTCTAAAGTAGGGGCGGTTAATCAGGTGCAAGGCTGGCGTCCGCCCATATTCGGCATCCACCTGGGCGCGGAACTGCTGGGCATCATCTTGAGAAACTTTCAACCTTTGCCAGGAATCGCGCACGCTGAGGCGCGGGGTTACTTCCTCATCAAGATGAATATCGGCCTGCGCATCACACATCTCGCATTGCTGTTGAGCCGCTAACTCTCCAAGTTCTGCATCACGCTGCATCAAATGCCCGCAAGCCGGGCAGTAGACTTCCCATTCTAAACTCCACAGGTTTTCTGCTACAGCCATCGTCAGCACATCCAGGGTGAATGCATCACTCCAGCCAAGACGCCCGGCCAGGAAGCGAGGATTAACCCGGAACAACTCGTGATCTGCAGCGTGTTGAACGAATTGTGCCAAATGGTTAATATCTTCGTGTGCGAGATCGTAATTTTGCAAACATTTTTGATACGCCGAACGAAGGAATAGTTTTTGAAATGCCATAATTTTCAACCGTATTAGGATGAGTACGTTGACAGCCTAGCCGTCTGACTCGTACAGGTGCATCACCGAAAAAGAGTCTTACATGGTACGGATCTCGCCCAAAAAACCCATTTCGAGCAGCGCTCCCAAGACTTTCTCTTCAGCGCCTTCTTTCACGGTAATTGCCGCAGGCCCTAAGGGAGGACCTAAAAAACGGGCGGCGCGCGATTTTCGCAAAGCTTCTAGAATCTGCGGGGAGGTCACACGCAGCACAACAACATTTTCAACGCCGATTTCGGTGCCAAATTCATCCCAACGTTTTAGGGCTTTTACAATATTCGGAGGAACCGGAGCGGCGTTTTTTTGCAATAGGGTCAGCAGATGGGTAATTTTTAAGCCCTGGCCGCGTGCCCGCTCCAGCGAGGCAGGCGTCAGGCGATAACGATATTCATGAAGATTTGCTTCATCCCAGCGGCAAAAACGCGCAATTTGATAACGCACCGGGCGCGGCGCCAGACGCGGCACGCCCACGCGTCCGTCCGAGCGCAAATGCACCGGCTGATCCTCGGGGGGGATTCCCTCGGGGCTGGTACCCGCTAAAAGGGCAGCACCCCACCCCGAGAGACGAAAGGCAGCCCCCTGAGGGCTATCAGCCTCCTCAGGAGCTGCCAGATCTACAACACCCAGCCAGTGCAGCGGCCCGACAATCAGATAGCGGATCAAAGCTCCATCAACAGTATCCCAATGAGCGAAGCCGCGCAAAAATTCGCCGCTGCGCGCATCCCGCAAATACCACGAATCGTAATCGCCAGCCGGACGCTGGAAATCGGGGTATTTCTGGTGAATGTCGGCAACAAAAGCCGAAAGACTCCACCAGGTATTTTTGGGGAGAACATTGAGCAGACCGATGAGAAAACGGCGGGCGCTGAGGGGGTCGTTGCGCCACTCACCCTCCGGCTGGAGATGCGGCACCAGGTACAAATCGTTATGAGCGGCGCTGTGCAACCAAACCTGCGCCAACTGGAGCAACGCTTCTGCGCGGGGGGCCTCCAGATGGGCGCGCAAAGCATCCAGGTTGGGCTGTCCATGACGATCGAGCAAACCCGCATGAATGAGTAACTCGGCCAAAAAAGCCATTTGCTCCTCAGGCAGAGAGAGTGTTTTTTGCTCAATGCGCTGAGCGGCCAAAAAGGTCGTCGCATGATCGATGATCACGGCGCGGGCAGGCATAAGATACTGACACTCGCTTGCAATAGCCGCCCGCCCTAAGGGAGAATTGGCTGCAAGTGACGAGAATGCCGGCATCTGGGCGAATATGTCATCGGGAATATAGGCAAATTCTTCGTTGCCGCGCGGGGTCTCGAAAAAGGCGCGCCCAATCAAAGCCCGATACCAGAGAACTTCGGCGTCGGAGACAGGGCTTTGGTCGGGACGCAGGCGGTCGCGGCGCCCTGGCCCCATCTCGCGCACTTCGCCAAATTGACGGGTGAATTGCACCCAGGGCATGCGCCCGGCGCGGCGCGTGAGTTCAGCCAACGCCTGGCGGGCGCCATCAGGCAGCGCTTCGATGATTTCAACCATCAAGCTGGGCGTCTTCAATTGCCCGGTTAACTCTGAGATCGCTGTCCGAGCGTCTGGGGCGCGCAACTCAATGCCCCAAAGTTCGGCCACAATCCGTAAATGCCCCAGATCGTGGCGCTGTAAACTGTGTTCTAAATCTGGCATAGGCAGGTTATACCATGACTTCGATCGCCCCCGGCATCAATTCAATATTCAAATGGCGGACATCGGTGCCGAATCCGGCAAACACTTCGCCATCAATGTGGATATTCAGGGCGCGGTCGGATGTGAGTTTAAGGCGTTTGAGGGTATCCAGGCGCACCGGCCTGAAGCGTCCATGACTGCCATTCATCACTTCGGGCAGCAGGCGGAACATCATCGGGCGCGAGACTTTGGAGATGGCGACATAATTCAACAAACCGTCGTTGTTCACCGCCTCCGGCGCCACCATAAAACCACCCCCCTCTCGCGGCCCGTTACAAATTCCGAGCATGAGCAAATTGTCTTCCCAATTTTCTTGATCGCTCTTGAACTGAATGAGGGGCGCTTCGTGATTGAGGATGATGGTTTGCACTACGGCGACCAAGTACACTAAAAAACCGCGGATGAATAAGGGCAATTTATGCGCCCTTATCGTCACCGTGGCGTTGAAGCCAATACCTACCGTGTTGTCAATATATTCCCGGCGGCCATGTTCATCTTCCAACAGGGCCAAATCTACTCGTCGGGGTGAGCCGGTAAAAACCTGCCGCATGGCCTTAGCCGGATCGGGGTGCGCGCCAACCGCGTGGGCAAAATCGTTGCCCGATCCCATCGGAATCACCCCAACGCGCGGGCGCTGATCGGCGGGGGCCTGCATCACCCCATTAATGACTTCATGGATAGTGCCGTCGCCCCCCATGCCAATCACCAGGTCGTAGCCATCCAAAGCAGCCTGATACGCCAGTTGGGTAGCATGAGTGGGATATACCGTCCCCGACCAGTCTGCGCCGCCAAACTCATCTACAATGGGGCGCAAATCACCGGCCATGCGCCAGGCGTTTCCTTTGTCGGCATTGGGGTTTAGAATAATTCTGGTTTTTTGAGGGGGCATGGTTATCTCCAATTTGATTACTTACCCGAAAATAGGGATGTGCAGAGTGGCAGCACCCCGCATATCCCTATTTCAGAGGTTTTCTCCGCGATTACTTGTATTTCTTTTTTAACACATCCATGGGCAAAAAGATTTGGCCTTCGGCAGGATCACCCAAAATGGTAATCTGCTCCGGGTGGGTGGCTGCCATCCAGGCGGTATACGCCGCTACCAAAGCGTCTAATTCTGGGGGGGAATACAGCCCTTCCAGGGGCAAAATGCCCTGCAACAAACGATGACGGGTGATCTCCTCAAAGACCCGCATTGGGTCTGGAATATCCAATTCCTGACGGAAGAGCATCAGTTGACGCTGCAAGCGCCCCTCTAGCGTAGTTTTGGGAAATGGGAGATGTGCTAATAACACCGCATACGCTGCGTAGGGGTACGTTTCGATCAACTGCAGCGGCGTTTCAGCAGTGGCACCATAGGCCTGATAACCAATTCCCTGAAAACGGGCATGCAATTCAAAGCTGGTTTGCATCCAGCCTGGGCAATTTTCCACTTGGGCGTGCGTGCGCGGCGTGCGGATTTTGTGCTGGTAAAGTTGATATTCGGCTACTCTGAAGCCCTCCCAGCGGCCAGGCCCCGGCACCGGGTTGAGCGCCTGGCGCACGGCCTCTTGTTTCATCAAACCCTGGTTAGGACGCTGCGGCCCACAGATCGCGGCGATGGCGTATTCTTGCCCGGCGGCGAATGCAGCAATCGCTTCCACATCGCCACTGCCCATACATACCAGCCGTAGATCGCGGTCAATCGCCGCAAAACTCATCGGGCGTTTTCCGGCATTTGGATCAACCCCAATAAACGTCATTTGCTCAAATAACATAACGGCCATCCCTGCTCAAGGTTTTTTGTTAGGCTTCGCTTACCGACAAAGAAGCCCGCAAAATGAAATGTGCGGAAATGCACCCCCTCGCATCCATTTTTGCGGTAATTTTCAAAGAGCGACAAATGACTACACTGTTTCGAGTGTAGCGTAAAACCAGCATGAAGGCAATAGGGTGACTACGGTTTCCCACGGCTTTCTTAAATTTGTGCTATACCAGAAATTTACCGCAGAGAACGCCGGGTTCGCTGAGTTTTTTAAATTTTTCTCTGCGTTCTTTGCGCTCTCAGCGGTAAAAGCGCTTTTCGTTTCGACTTTAAGAAAGCCCTGACGGTTTCCCCAAACAGCACGGAACGGAGGCTAGGGAAACCATCATTGACACCCCTCTCTGTTAGCGATTTCTAATCTGTGATGAACAGCGTCTTGATATAATTGACTTTTGTGAAAAATTCTCCGGCTATATTTAGCACACATGTGCTATAATTGAGCTTTCAACAATTTGCATACATTTATTAAATTCGGAAACCAAAAAAATCATGTCATCTTCTGTCATTCGCGTCGTTGGGGCGCGTGTCCACAACCTAAAAAATATCAGCGTGGAAATCCCGCGCGATAAATTCGTTGTCATCACCGGTCTGTCCGGTTCTGGCAAATCTTCACTGGCCTTCGACACCATCTTCGCCGAAGGTCAGCGCCGCTATGTCGAGTCGCTCTCCTCGTACGCCCGCCAATTTCTCGGTCAGATGGATAAACCAGATGTCGATTATATTGAGGGCCTTTCCCCCGCCGTCTCTATCGACCAGCGCGCCACATCTCACAACCCACGTTCAACGGTTGGGACTGTCACCGAAATCTACGACTATCTGCGTCTGCTTTTCGCTCGCGCCGGGGTACCGCACTGTCATCAATGCGGCCGTCAAGTCAGCCGCCAATCGGCACAAGAAATTGTCGATGCCATCGAAACTTTAGATGAAGGCAGCCGCTTGCTGATATTAGCCCCAGTGGTGCGCGGCCGCAAAGGCACTCACCAGGCCGTTCTGGAGGAGATACGCAAATCGGGCTTTGTGCGCGTGCGCGTCGATGGGCAGGTATTCAGCCTGGATGACGATATTCAAATGGATCGCTACAAGATCCATTATATTGAGGCCGTAGTAGACCGACTGATTATAGAAAAACCTGTCGATGAAGATGAAGGTCAGAACTTCCGCTCGCGGCTGACCGACTCAGTGGAGACAGCCCTGCAATTTGGGGAGGGTCACCTGATCGTGCAAGATGTGACCAACGTCAAAGAACCGCGTGATTTACGCTTCTCTGAATATTTAGCCTGCGCGCATTGCGGCATCAGCCTACCCGCGATCGAGCCGCGTACCTTCTCGTTCAACACCCCGCACGGCGCCTGTCCCGATTGTCAGGGCATTGGCACGCGCATGAATATTGACCCCAACCTCATCATCACCGACCGCTCTCGCACAATCAACAACGGGGCTATTAACGCCGCCGAATGGCGCGGCGAACGCGAACACGGCGGCTATTATTGGTCTACACTGGTTGGCGCTGCTGAAGAACACAGCATCGACTTAAATGCCCCGGTCAGCGAGTTGGATGATGCCCAACTCGAAATTATTCTCTACGGCACGCATGGGCAGGAGGTCACTGTCCACTACAAGCGCCAGCGCGACGGCAGAGTATTCACCTTCCAACGCGAATACGAAGGCGTGATTCCTAATCTGGAACGCCGCTTTCAGGAAACCACATCCGAACGAATGCGCGAACGCATTATGGAATTCATGAACGACCGCCCCTGCCCCACATGCCAAGGGGCACGCTTGCGACCCGAAGCGTTGGCCGTGACGCTAGCCGATGTGAATATTCTCGATGTCACCGAATGGCCCGTGCGCCGGACGATGGCCTGGGTGCTGGATTTAAAAGCGGGCGAGGCAACGCTCTCTGAGCGTCAGAAAATCATTGCCGGGCGAGTATTACGCGAACTCGAAGACCGCCTGGGCTTTTTGGTAAATGTTGGCCTGGACTATCTCACCCTGAGCCGCAACGCCTCCACACTTTCGGGGGGTGAAGCCCAACGCATTCGTCTGGCGACGCAAATTGGCTCGCGCCTGATGGGGGTGCTTTATGTGCTGGACGAACCCTCCATCGGTTTGCACCCGCGCGATAACGCCCGTTTGCTGCGCACCCTGGAGGGCATGCGCGATTTGGGTAATACGGTGCTGGTGGTCGAACACGACTCCGAAACCATTGAAACTGCCGATTGGGTGCTCGATCTGGGACCGGGGGCTGGTGAACATGGCGGTGAGGTGATCTTCAACGGGCCATCACACGCTATTTTGGAGCATCCCACATCCCTGACGGGGGCCTATCTCTCCGGGCGCAAGCAAGTCCCCATTCCTGCAGAACGACGCCCAGGTAACGGCAACCACTTAACCGTCCACGGCGCCCGCGCCCACAATCTAAAAAATATCGGCGTCGATATTCCGCTGGGAAAGTTAGTCTGTATTACCGGTGTATCCGGTTCTGGAAAATCAACCCTGATGGTTGATGTACTCTATACCGCCCTGGCCCGCCACCTGCATGGGGCGCGTAGCCAGCCTGGCGATCACGACGAAATTGCCGGGTTGGAGCACATCGACAAGGTCATCAATATCGATCAATCCCCCATCGGACGCACGCCGCGCTCCAACCCGGGCACCTACACTTCGATCTTCGATCACATCCGTGATTTATTTGCTGAATTGCCGGAGAGCAAAATTCGCGGCTACGCCAAGGGGCGTTTCTCTTTCAACGTGCATGGCGGGCGTTGTGAAGCCTGCCAGGGCCAGGGGCAGATCCGCATTGAAATGCAGTTCTTACCCGATGTGTATGTACCCTGCGATGTCTGTCACGGCTCGCGCTACAACCGCGAAACCTTGCAGGTGCGCTTCAAGGGTTACTCGATTGCCGATGTACTCGATATGACCATTGACACCGCCGCCGAAGTGTTCGCCAATCACCCGGCGATGCTGCGGCGTTTGGAGACCTTGCAGGATGTTGGTTTAGGGTATATCCGCATTGGGCAGCCTTCCCCCACATTGTCGGGCGGTGAGGCGCAGCGCGTCAAGCTGTCGCGCGAACTCTCAAAAGTTTCTACCGGCAGCACCCTCTACGTGCTGGATGAACCTTCGGTAGGCCTGCACGCCGCCGATGTACACAAGTTGATTCAAGTGTTGCAGCGCCTTGTAGAAGCGGGTAACACGGTCTTGATTATTGAGCACAACGCCGACATCATCAAAGTGGCCGATCATATCATCGACCTGGGGCCGGAGGGCGGCGATGCCGGAGGGGAGATTATTGCCGAAGGCACCCCCGAAGATATTTGCGGCAATCTCAATTCGTACACCGGGCAGTTTTTGCAAAAATATGTCCGGGCGACGCACAATCGGGACTGCATCTAGTGCTTTGTAAAGATCATCCTTGTCAGAAGGTGCAACGCACTTGTTGAGCAGTCCCATCGATATTCACGCAACCGCAGAAGTGCGTCGCACCTAATAATCAACTTAACTGTGCACTAAGTGGTACTCTCGCTAAATTAGATTATAATAGTCCTCGAGAAAGAACGGAGGACG